>JAQUNY010000004.1 GCA_028717405.1 Eubacteriales bacterium | reverse complement strand
TGCTTGCTGTCGGAGCTACGGCAGCCTTTACCATGACAGGCTTTGCAGACGATTATCTGAAAGCAGTCAAAAAAAACAAGAATGGCCTTAAACCAATGCAGAAAATCATTTTGCAGGTATTGGCTTTGGCAGCCTTTGCGGTTGCCGCATTATTTATGACCGACATCGGGACATCAGTCTACGTGCCCTTTTTCGGTATAGATGTTACGCTGGATCTCGGCCTGGCATATATACCTTTGATTATTATATTTATGGTCTTTATGACTAATGCTGTAAATCTGACTGACGGAGTCGACGGGCTTGCAACCGGGGTGTCGCTCATAACGGTTATTTTTCTTTCGGCTGCGGTAACTCTTGCGGGTGCTTCAGGCTCCGGCGGGATTGGATGGGAACAGATTCAGTCTTTTTGTACCGTCGTTGCCGGAGGATGCCTTGGCTTTCTGGCATTTAACCTGCATCCGGCAAGGGTATTCATGGGGGACACAGGCTCGCTTGCTTTGGGAGGTGCGCTCTGCTCAGCGGCAGTACTTACCAGGATGCCGTTTGTGTTATTGATAGCAGGCGGGGTATACGTTGCAGAGGCGCTTTCGGTGATTATCCAGGTGGCTGTCTTTAAAAGGACAGGTAAAAGAGTATTCAGGATGGCGCCGCTGCATCATCATTTTGAGATATCAGGATGGAAGGAGAATAAGGTGACGGCAATTTTCAGCCTGGCGGCTCTGGTCCTGTGCGCTTTGCTTATACCGGCTTTATTGCCGTGAGAGCCTGATGAGAACGGCCTGTTAACAAGAAAGCTGTGAAGAAATATGGTGGATATATCAGCAGAAAAAAATGAAAAAAGTAAAAGCAGCCGCAGAAAAAGCGCTGATTTCTGGATAATGGTAATAGTGATAACTCTGACTGCAACCGGGATCATAATGGTTTTCAGCGCAAGTTACGCGTTTGCTTACAATAGCTTCGGAGATGTCTTCTATTATCTGAAAAACCAGTTGAAATTTGCCTTGACAGGTACTCTGGTTATGCTGGCTGCGATGAATTTTGATTACCGCCATTATGCGAAGCTTTCCTTACCCCTTGCTGTTTTTAGCATAATCCTGCTTTTCCTCGTCAAAATACCTGGTATCGGACACGAAGAAAATGGTGCAATGCGCTGGATATATCTGGGGCCTGTTAATTTTCAACCATCGGAAATAGCAAAAATTTCAGTTATTATGCTTCTGTCACTGAGCCTGTCTAAAAACAGAAAGAATCTTGGGAAATTTTTAAGCGGATTTATGCCTTATCTGGCGATCATTGCTTTTTATGCCGTGCTGCTTATATGGGAACCTCATATGAGCGCTGCGATCATTCTGATTCTGGTTTCATTTATACTGCTCTTTATAGCCGGAGCCAGACTTGCTCATTTTGCTGTAATAGCACTTCCGGGCATAGCGGCTGTCACTGCAGTTATTCTAAAGGTCGATTATATGAGAACAAGGGTGCTTTCATTCCTTGATCCCTTCAAAGATCCACTTGGCGAAGGATACCAGGTTGTGCAGTCGTTATATGCCATCGGGTCTGGAGGATTGCTGGGGAAAGGATTGGGGAAGAGCCTTCAGAAATTTATGTATTTGCCATATCCTCACAATGATTTCATATTTTCAATAATAGTTGAGGAATTGGGACTTGTCGGAGCATTCATAATACTGCTTCTTTTCGCCGTACTCATTTGGCGCGGCGTAAGGGTGGCGCTTTCCGCTCCGGACAGTTTTGGCAGGTTGCTGGCGTTTGGCCTGACTTGCCTGATTGGCATACAGGTGATACTTAATATAGCTGTAGTTACTTCGTCGATGCCGCCGACAGGTGTGTCATTGCCCTTCCTGAGCGCCGGAGGCAGTTCTCTTGTAGTCTTGATGGGTTCCACAGGTATACTGCTTAACATTTCAAAGCATACCGGACGCGAAGCGTGAGTTGGAAGGTAAAATCAGTCAAAGGGCTTTGAGCCGGGCAATATTTTCAAGGGTGTCATCCAGCGGCTCAAGACCTTCAAAGTCGGGATATTTGTTAGTAAGAGCAAGAGCCAGCAAGTGATCCGCGAAGGCCGGATTTTTTGGCAGCAGGCTTCCGTGCGAGTAGCTGCAATAGACATTTCTGTAGATTGCTCCTTCATAGCCGTCCTCACCGTTATTACCGCTGCCTCTGATGATCCTGCCGAGGGGCTTTGCATTCCCGGAAAGGAAGGTGCGGCCGGAATGGTTTTCAAAACCGGCCACTCTTCCGTCAAAGCTGCCTTTCTTCAGAAAATCACACTCGAATGAATAGTTGCCTGTGAACCTGTTTTTGCCGGCTTCAGTCCAATGATCCATAATGCCAAGACAATCAATTGTCCGGCCTTCTCCGGTTTTATAATATTTGCCCATAAGCTGAAATCCGCCGCAGATACACAGGAAAATACGGTTGCTTTCAACGGCTTCGAATATTGCGCTTTTTTTATTTTTTAAAAGGTCGTTCTGAAGAGCAGCCTGGTCCAGGTCCTGTCCGCCGCCTATAAAAACAATATCATATCCGCAGGGGTCGAAAAAAGAACCGATGCCTGCTTCAAGAACAGAGACACCGATTCCTCTCCAGACGGAGCGCATCCTGAGAGAGATGATGTTGCCGGTATCACCATACAAATTCAACAGGTCCGGGTATAGATGGCATATTTTTATTTCGTACATTTTCCTTCTTTGCTCCTTAATATCATTGCAGGGATTCCGATATCAATGCCAGTATTTTCCCAGCTTATATTTGCGTGCAAGGATCTTCCTGAGGTCCAGCATTGCCGTGTATGTCGGAAGGAGATAAAACACGCCGTCATCTTCAGTGCCCGCAAGTCCTTTTTCTATAAGGGCGGCATAATCATCTTCAACCACAATATCGGATGGAGGAAATCCTGCATATTTCAATCTTACTGCCATTTCGGCGGAACGTATGCCTGACACCAATATCATGGTTTTTTCAGGCAGATTTGAATGGAGATCCTCAAAACGAACATCCCAGAGCCAGGAGATATCTGTTCCGTCGGCTATCCTGTCATTTATAACTATTGCGAAGCAGCAGGCTGAAAGCTCTTCTGCAGAGGAAGCCATATGTTCCAGGACCTGGTTAAAACCTGTCGGATTTTTGACAAGGATCATTTGTATTGTTTTGTTCCCGGCCCTGACAGTTTCCATTCTTCCGAAGCCGCTTTTAAAGCTGCCAAGAGCTTCAACCGCATGATCGGCAGGAAGAGACAGAGACTGGGAGCAGGAGAAGGCGGCAAGGGCGTTGTAAATATTATATGTGCCGGGCAGATTGATCCTGACATTATATGAAGAGGTAACGCCGCCATCGCAATTGCCTGTTGTGAAAACAGCGGAGGTATGGTCCTGCGCTCTGGATACAACAGATTTGCAGCAGACATTTGGAACCGGCCGGGCATAGCCGCAGACCGGGCATGAAAAGCCGCCCAGGTGGGCATATGTCGTAAAGGAATATGAGTATTTATTTTTACAATACATGCAATATGAAGCATCACTTAAAATAGTGCGGCTGCTGTCGCTGACAACAGCGGCGGCTTCGGGGCTGAATCCGAAAAATATTTTTTCATTGGGAACGTCTTTTGCAAGAGATGCGCACAGTGAATCGTCAGCATTAAGAACAAGCCTGGTTTCTCTTATTTGGCCGATGGCGCGGGCGACACCGGATATAAGGGTGTTGAGCTCGCCGTACCTGTCAAGCTGATCTCTGAAGAAATTTGTTACTACAAGGATTTCCGGTTTGATAAGGGGGCTGACAATTGAAAGGGCAGCTTCATCTGTCTCAAGAACAGCATATACCTGCGCTGTAACGGGGCTGCTTACTTTTGGCGGATTATTCCCCTTTATGTGGGTCCCTCCTTTTGGCAGAGCAGCAGCTGCCTTTAAAGCGGAGCTGTTAAGCGCAAAGGTTGCGGCAATACCGCTTTTCAGATTGGCACCGGACTTGTTGGTTATATAGGGTATCCCGGAGCATTCCAGGATGCGGCAGATGATTTTGGCAGTCGTAGTCTTTCCGTTTGTCCCGGTTACCATAATAACCCTATATCCGGCAGAAAGCTTTGTTATTATATCAGGGCAGAGCAGCAGAGCCGCTTTCCCGGGTAAAGAAGTACCCCCGTGGCCGATCAGCCTGCATGCCGCCGAAACAATCCTTGATACGGTAATTGCAGCTTTGATTTTCAGATCCATACAGCCTCCACAGACTTCGCCTGTTTGCAGGGTCTGCTTGTTGCAGCCTCTGCCTGTTTCAACGCTAATATTATATATGATTTGACTGTAAAATGTCATAAAATGATTTGTGCGGGCTTCCACAGACTTTTCTCAAATGTTAGAATAATATGGTACCGGATCCGCTGAAGAATTCGACTCTGTGATTTCAAGGCAACCGTATAATGCTGTATAATGGGGAAGATGCAGACAGGGAAACTGTGCATTAAGGCATTAAGGGATTTTTGCAGATGAAAAAAAACAAACGCCGAATATTGAAGATATTGAAGATCATAATAATAGTTTTTGTCGTTGCCGGTGCAATAACAGGAGCCGGATTTTTTCTGACCCGCCCTTATTTCGACATAGGTCTGATCGAAGCCACGGGATATGATCATTGCCTGGAAGCTGAAATTATTGCGGCATCCGGATTAAAAACAGGCAAAAATGTATTTGGCGAAATAATCAACAACGGGATATTACATATGTTCCTGCTCAGATATCATAAGGCTGAGCTTGAGATCGAGGCTTCGACCCCCTATGTCAGAAGCGCTGTTGTCAGACTTAAGCTTCCTTCCCGGATACTGATTGAAATTCAGGAAAGAAAACCTGTTTTCAGGATCAATTTTATTGGGAAAACCGTATTCATTGACAATGAGATGGTGGTGCTGGAGGCGTCAGGGACAGCAATAAGTGAGGACCTCCAGGAAAACAGTCATTCGGGATTGCCGCTTTTAAAAGGGCTGGTATTTGAAAGATACGAAATTGGAAAGCCCCTCAGCCCGATTTCCGGCGAGGGGTTTGGATTGGCTCTCAGGCTGCTGGATGCGGCGGCTGAGTACGATAAAGAAAAAGAAAGCGATATCCTGGCGGGAAGAGTTTCGGGCATGCTTGAGATTATCGGCAGGATAGATATAAGTGATGCCAGGCACGTCAGGGTACTGCTGGATTCAAGGATCACAGCGGATTTCGGACGCCTTGAGGATATCAGATATAGAATTGCCTTTACCGGTGTTCTGATGGCAGACGATTTAAAAGATGGAAAGGGATTACTGGATTTTACAGTCGGTGAAAATCCGGTGTTTACTCCCGAATACTGATATAACGGTTGTGACCAGGAGTGAAAGGAGTTGCCTGAAATGCTTCCATTAACAGGATTGATTGCAGGAATCGTAATAGGTCTGTTTATACCCTGGAATATACCCCAGCAATTTTCATGCTATGCTGCAGTTGCTATAATGGCTGCACTTGATTCAGCCTTTACAGGCATAAAAGATATTACTCAGAATAAGTTCAGTCCGGGAATTTTTATATTTAAATTTACAGGAAACCTGCTGATAGCCGGGGCACTGGTGTATCTGGGCGACAGACTTGGATTACAGCTTTATCTGGCAGCTGTGTTTGCCTTCGGTTACAGGATATTCACCGAGTTTGCGATTATTGCCGGATTTCTATTGAATAAGAAAAGGAAAAAAGATAATATATAGAGGAGGAAAGATTCTATTTTCGGATTTTCACAATCCCCGGGAGGAAGCATTGGTGTCTGGTATTTTAGTCGGCGTTGATATAGGAACAACAAAGGTATGTACTGTTATATGCAGACTGACCGGCGATCAGGATGTTGAGTTTCTGGGGAAAGGTCTCAGCAGGTACCCGGGTGTTAAAAAAGGAATTATCACAGACATAGAGAAGACTGCCGATTGTATCATGGAATCGGTAAGGGAAGCTGAAAATGCCGCAGGCATGGAGGTTTATTCTGCTTATGTCAATATTATCGGCGCGCATGTAAGCATTATCCGCAACCACACCTCTGCGCTGATTTCAAATGAAAGAGGAGAGATCACACAGGAGGACATACACAAGGTTATGTATGACTTCAGTGGGATCGAGGTGCCTGACGACCAGCAGGTGATAGACATCATTCCGGAGCAGTTCATTGTAGACGGATATGACGGAATAAGCGATCCCACGGGGATGGTAGGTACAAGGCTTGAAGTTGAAGAAGAAGTGATCACAGGAAAAGTTACATCTGTCCAGAATATTATCAAGAGCATGGAAAGGGCAGGGCTCAAGGTTGATGGAATGATTATAGAAGGATTGTCCACAGGTAACCTTGCGCTGACTCCGCAAGAGAGAGAAACAGGGGCAATGCTCATTGATGTCGGCGGCGGGATAACAGATGTAACGGTATTCAGAAATAACAGGATAGAATATTACGGAACAGTTCCGGCAGGCGGTGAACATATTACAGGAGATATTGCTATTGGGCTCAGGATAACTCCTCTTGATGCCGAAAAAATTAAGAAGGATTATGAGCTGGCATCACTTGCCCTGATAAAAAACAATCATGAGATCAAGGTGACCGAGGCATTTACCGGCAGGAAAAAAGCCGTACATATATCTGAAATAGTTGATATCATTGAAGCCAGGGTAAACGAGTTGTTTCAGCTCAGCCTTGACGCAGCCGGAGAAAACGGCGCCGACAGCAGCAGTTACTCCTCAGTGGTAATAACCGGCAGCGGGATATCATATCTTGACGGCGCTGTTCAGCTGGCCGGCAATGTTTTTAACAAACCGGCAAGAACCGCCTCATATAAGCTTCACGAAACACTGGACCTTTCATATGCACCGGTGTTTGGAATTATAAAATATGTCGCCGGAAGAAGCCGGGTAAGGAAAAGCGGATGTGAAGTCAGGGCAAAAAAACATCAGGCGAAAAGCAAAGGGAAAAAAGATTTTGGGGAACGGATTGCTGAGTTGTTAAAGAATTTTTTCTGAAATTTTCCTGACACAGCTCAAAATCCGATGTACATTAACAGGTATTTAATTTATAATTGATGTTACAACAACACTGATGGCCGGAGCGAATTTATACTGCCGGTCCGACGGACATTAAGACCTCTGTTTTTATGGCATAGTGTGATTTGCGGTGATATCAAATGTTTGGATGACGACTGTGAAAGGCTTGAAACAAGGCAGGTAACCATTGTGTCAGTTGAGTTGTGTATGAATTGAATAAATAAACGGACAGTGCTGAAGAAATACGAAGAGGCTTCTGATCCGGTGAAGGGGGATTTAAAATTGCTGGAATTTGATGTTGATGTAGCGAATTTTGCCCAGATTAAAGTAGTAGGAGTAGGCGGCGGCGGAAATAATGCCGTAAACAGAATGATAACCTCGGGACTCTGCGGAGTCGAGTTTATAGCTATAAATACCGACAGGCAGGTATTGTCAAGGTCAGAGGCTAATATCAAGATCCAGATAGGTGAGAAGATCACAAAAGGCCTCGGCGCCGGGGCTAATCCGGAAATCGGGGAAAAAGCCGCAAATGAAAGCGCGGAGGAAATAAGCCAGGCTATAAAAGGCGCTGATATGGTATTTATAACAGCCGGCATGGGAGGCGGTACCGGAACGGGAGCTGCGCCTGTGATTGCACAGCTTGCGAGAGAAATGAGCATCCTTACTGTCGGAGTCGTGACCAAGCCCTTTGCTTTTGAGGGAAGGAAAAGGATGCAGAATGCCGACAGAGGTATTGACAATCTTAAAAAATGTGTCGACACACTTGTAACGATACCAAATGACAAGCTGCTTCAGTCTGTAGATAAAAGGACATCTATAGTCGAAGCCTTCACCAAGGCTGATGATGTTCTTAGATATGGGGTCCAGGGGATTTCAGACCTTGTGACATCACCCGGTCTTGTCAATGTGGATTTCGCAGATGTAAGGACTATCATGCTGGATGCAGGGCTGGCGCATATGGGCATTGGCAGGGCAACAGGTGATAACAGGGCTGAAGAGGCGGTCAAAATGGCGATCAACAGTCCGATGCTTGAAACGACCATCAATGGAGCCAAGGGAGTCCTTATGAATATAGTGGGCGGCCCGGACCTCACTATGTATGAAATACATGCAGCGGCGACGCTTGTTCAGGAAGCTGTAGATCCTGATGTTGAATTTATCTTCGGCGCTGCAATTGACGAGAATCTCAATGATGAGATAATGATCACAGTAATAGCCACAGGCTCTGACAGGGACAGTAATTACAGAAAGAAAGCATCATCAGGTTTATTCGACATGTCTTTACAGCAAAAGTCACCCGCTGCGGCGACGGCCACAGGCAGCCGGGCTGAAACAGCATCAGCACAATCACAGGGAGCAGCGCAGGGCAATGGAGATAAAGCTGCTGCAGGCTTGACGGGAGAAACACAGCCGGACAAGGCAGGCATACCCGGTTCTGAAAATCGGGAGGCAGAAGCTGTGACAGCCCAGCAGCAGCCTCAGGAAGATATCGACATACCGTCGTTCTTAAGACGGAGTAAGAATAAATAGAGATTGCTTAGTAAAAATAAATAAAGGTTGCTTAGTAAGAAGAGATAAGTGAAATGTGGTACCCGGGAGCAGACAAGCCGGACTTTGTTACTGAGTTTAAAAAAAGAGGGAGCGTCCATAATAAATGAAATGCCCGTACTGCGGAAATCTGGATGACAAGGTAATCGATTCCAGACCGGCAGATGAAGGTGCAGCGATAAGGCGCAGAAGGGAATGCATAAATTGTTCGGGGAGGTTCACGACCTATGAAAAGGTTGAGAGCACTCCCATTGTTGTAGTTAAAAAAGATATGACAAGGCAGGTTTTCGACAGGAACAGAATATTAAATGGTCTTTTAAAGGCTTGTGAAAAGAGACCGGTGCCGGTTGAAAGCCTTGAAAAGCTTATTGATGAAATAGAAATACAGATCAAAAACCAGTTTCAAAGGGAAGTTACAACGAGACAAATCGGCGAAATGGTAATGGAGAGACTTAAAAATATTGATGATGTGGCATATGTTCGATTTGCCTCAGTATACAGACAGTTTAAAGATATAGGTTCTTTTATGGATATACTCAAGAAGCTTCAGGATGAGAATGTACCCGAACCTGATGTGAATGTTTCAGCGGCTGAAAAAGATTAAAACATGATATACATGATATGAAATATAAATGATACAAACGGGATATAGGGGTCAGGTCGAACCTCTGATTACGAGTTTTGGTTTTATGACTGTTTTATGAGGGATCTGGCGGCCTTCCACAGCCTTAATAAGGAGTCCGGCAGCCTCTTTGCTGATTTTTCTTACCATACTGTCAACAGATGTCAGTTCAGGTTCGGTGCAAAGTGAGATCACCGAATTGTTGAAACCGGCTACGGCAATGTCCTCCGGGATACGGAGACCGGCATTTCTGAAACCTTTCATTAAACCTGCTGCGATGATATCTTCTGATGCGATCACGGCTGCAGGAGAGCCTTTATCAATATAGGCCAGAAGCTGCCCGGAGGCCAGAAAACCGCCATGCAAGCCCCGTTCCGCTTTTATTGCATTGACACTGAGACCTGCTTTCTTCATCCCTTTATGGTAACCGCTCAGTTTTTCCAGACCGCTGTAGGACTCGATATCATAAATATAAAATATTTTTTTATACCCTTTTTTAACCAGATATTCAACTATCGAAAAAACAGCCTTGCTGTCATCGCAAATCACCGAATAAATATGTCCGCCCGGGATATAAGCGTTTACCATTACAACAGGCACTTTCAGAGAAGCCTCGACTATATGCGAATTATCGGTTTTTTCCCTGAATACCGAGCCTATGAGGATTATGCCGTCGACCCTTTTATCTAACAGCAGCCTCAGGTATTTACGCTTATCCTCCAGGCCCTCTCCCGTGTTGCATAGAATAGTGTCGTAGCCCTGCAGCTTTGCCTCTACCTCAATGGCATGTATGGCGGAAGAGTGGTAAAGGTCCTGTACATCTGCGGTTAGGACACCTATTGTCCTGATTGAGTTGATCATAAGACCCCGTGCAAAAATATTAGGCGAATAACCGCTTTCAGACATGATGCGGCGTACTTTTGCGCGCGTTTTCTCAGAAACAGAGGGACTGTTATTGATGACCCTTGATACTGTTGCTATTGATACACCTGATTTTTCAGCGATATCATAAATGTTCAAATTTTTTCTCCCGGAACGGCTCAGTAAAATTATTATAGTTATCCGCGGCCTTTTTGTCAAAAATATCTTAAACTGTCACTTTTACGATGTCAAATTACATATTGTCAAGCAATAAGGCAGATGATATAATATTGTAAGGGCTTACATAACACCCGGGAGGCGCATGAAAATGTATCCAATAGATGAATTGAAAGCAATTTACAGCTATCTGAAGGCAAATATCGATGTCTGCGGTTGCGGAAACAGCGGCAAATCTGAAATATCCGGAATAAAGCTTTATCCTGATTCTGTCAGATATTCGGGAAGCAGTCTTTACTTCATGTTTGCATTTGACGGGACCGGCTATCTTGCGATATGCGGAAATGGTAAACAGAGTTCTGAGGGTTTTGATGGAGAGGTGCACTGTTTTGATGAAGATGGTTGTTGCCGGGAAGCCCTGCCTGAGGGGAATGGGATTTGTATAAAGGTCTGTCTCCTCAACAATGACAATGCAGGACAGCTTAGAAAAATATTTAAATTTACCGGCCCCGTATCCCATAAGGGAAAACCGATTACAATAGGTCTGGGTGATCGTCTGGGCCTTGCATCTCCGGGACACATAAGGTTGTTGAAAGGAAAAGACATTTTTCCCGTGCTCGCACAACAGTCAATAAGAGAACTTAATCTGACTGCCAGGACATATGATGATGTCCTGGCATCGGCCACCTGGGCGGTTTTCAGAGAAGGTTACCTGGATGGCTATGGAGCCGACGGCGATCACCTTAAGACACCTGATGAGGTAAAAATGGCTCTTGACAAAGGCTTTACGATGATCACACTGGATTGTTCAGAGCACATAGACAATGATGCGGCTAACCTGTCCGCTAAAGAAGCAGATAAAAAATATGCTTCTTTACCTGAACTCTTACGGAAAAGACTTGAGGGGAAATATGCCGAAAGGTCTTTTAAAATAAACGGAGGCTTTGAAGTTAAGTTTGTACAGCCGGAATATGTCAAAATTGTCCTGATATATCACAAGGCTATAGAACATGCAGTGAATATTTACAAGGACCTTATACGTGATTGCGGCAGGGATATTGATTTTGAGATGTCCATAGATGAGACACTTACGCCAACATCTCCGGCTGCGCATTATTTCGCCGCTTCCGAGCTGATAGCAGGAGGCGTTGAAATCACAAGCCTGGCTCCGAGGTTCTGCGGAGAATTCCAGAAGGGGATCGATTACAGGGGCAATATAAAAGATTTCGCGGCGGATTTTGAAATGCATGCCAGAATAGCCGACACTTTGGGTTACAAGATAAGCGTCCATTCAGGAAGCGACAAGTTTTCTGTATTTCCAATAATAGGAGAAAAAACATCGGGGAGATATCATGTAAAGACCGCCGGAACAAACTGGCTTGAGGCTGTCAGGCTGATTGCAGTAAAAAAGCCGTCACTTTACAGGGAGATGCACGCGTTTGCGGTCAGCCACCTGCCTGAAGCAAGAAAGTACTACCATATAAGCGCCGTGCCTGAAAAGGTGCCTGATATAAGCAAAATGAAAGATAATGAGCTTCCTGCGCTTATGGATCTCGACGATTCCAGGCAGATACTGCACATAACCTACGGATTGATACTGAATGCCAGGGACAGCAGAGGTGCGCTGATGCTGCGTGACGCGATATATGATGTCCTGATACGGCATGAGGACGAATATGCCGGGATGCTGCAGAAGCATATAGGAAGGCATCTGGAAAAGCTTGGAGCCTTATGAAGATATCGGCGGCGTACTGATACAATTAATGCTGATACAATTAATACTGACACAATTAATACTGAAACTTCGAATT
Organism: Eubacteriales bacterium; assembly: GCA_028717405.1. Taxonomy (GTDB): domain Bacteria; phylum Bacillota; class Clostridia; order JAQUNY01; family JAQUNY01; genus JAQUNY01. The sequence goes on along the minus strand of JAQUNY010000004.1, from coordinate 17,837 downwards.
AATTTCAGAACAGGGGGAATATGATCATGGAATTACGTAAGGAATATGCATACGCGCTCGTTGTGCCGACCAGCATGGGCTTGCGCATAACTCCGGCAGACAGGCAGCCGGTCCACAGCAGTGACACTTATTTTCTGCAGGCCACCAGCGCGGAATCAAATGTGGCAAGTATCTCATCGTATCTCGGACTTCCGGTGAAGGTGCTGACCACATTTGTAAAAGACAGTCCAATGGCCGCTTTTATCAAAAGCAGCCTTATGAGCAGAGGCATCACTTATGAAGGCAAAGATGTACCTCAGGGCGGGCCATGGGGTTACCGCCATCAGTTCAATATTGCGGATGCAGGCTTTGGACTGCGCGGCCCCAGAGTTTTCAACGACAGGGCCGGAGAAGTAGGTTTGACGCTTAATGTGAAGGATTTTGACCTGGACAGGATATTCGGCAAAGAGGGTGTAAGGATACTTCACCTTTCGGGACTTATAGGCGCCCTTTCACATGAGACAAGTATATTCTGCCTTGAGCTGGCAAGAGCCGCAAAAAAATATGGAACGAGGATATCATTTGACCTGAATTACCGCGCGTCATTCTGGGAAGGCAGGGAGCAGGAGCTGAGGGACATCTTTACCGAGATTGCGGGGATATCCGACATACTTGTCGGCAACGAGGAAGATTTCCAGCTTTGCCTTGGAATAAAAGGCCCGGAGGCCGGCGGCAAAGGGATCGGTGAAAAAATCAGCAGCTTTAAAGATATGATAGGCAGAGTCAAGGCCGCATTCCCGAATGTTTCCATATACGCGACCACTCTCAGGCAGGTCGCCAGCGCCAACATGCACTTATGGGGCGCAATACTCCTGGAGGGCGAAAACTGGCATGTAGTTGAACCGCGGGAAATAAACATTCTGGACCGCATAGGCGGCGGGGACGGCTTTGTAGGAGGATTACTCTATGCGATCCTGAGGGAATGGGAACCTGAAAAATGGATACGCTTCGGATGGGCTTGCGGAGCAATGGCGACGACCTTCTTTACGGATTATGCCCAGCCTGCTGATGAAGAGCAGGTTTGGAGCATATGGGAAGGCAATGCCAGAGTAAAGCGGTAGGCATATTTTAGGCAGGACCTGTATAAATAAGTATGACAAGTTACATACAAGCCAACGAAAAAGTATAAATCAGAAATAAATTTTAAAATTTGAAATAAGGAAACATTATGCTGTTTTTTGAAAGGGGATCTATCAATGAGTAAAGCGGATATAGGGCTTATAGGCCTTGCCGTTATGGGAGAAAACCTTGTTATGAATATGGAAAGCAAGGGTTTCACAGTAGCGGTATATAACAGGACTACACAAAAGGTGACGGATTTTATTGAAGGCAGGGGCAAAGGGAAAAACATAATCGGGGCATATACCCTTAAAGAGCTGACAGACAGCCTGAAATCTCCGCGCAAAATAATGCTTATGATCAAGGCGGGAAAACCTGTTGACGACATGATAGATACGCTTATACCGTATTTGGATAAAGGCGACATTATTATAGACGGCGGCAACTCTCATTTCCCCGACACAATAAGGCGTACGGCATATGTCGAAAGTAAGGGGCTCCTCTATATTGGGACCGGCGTATCAGGAGGAGAAGAAGGCGCTCTTAAAGGACCGAGCATAATGCCGGGCGGATCAACAGCGGCATGGCCTGCTGTAAAGCCTGTACTGCAGGCTGTAGCGGCAAAGGTCGAAGACGGCAGCCCCTGCTGTGAGTGGGTAGGTGAAAACGGAGCGGGACATTTCGTTAAAATGGTCCATAACGGCATAGAGTATGGAGATATGCAGCTGATATGCGAAGCATACCACATTATGAAGGACCTGCTTGGTATGTCTGCGGGCGAAATGCAGAAAATTTTTGCCGAATGGAATAAAGGCGAGCTCAACAGCTACCTCATCGAAATTACAGCGGATATACTTGGATATAAAGATAAAGACGGCAAACCGCTTGTTGACAAGATCCTTGATAAAGCGGGGCAGAAAGGCACTGGAAAGTGGACATGCATAGCTGCTCTTGACGAAGGCATACCGCTGACGCTTATCGGGGAAGCTGTTTTCTCCAGATGCCTTTCCGCCATGAAAGATGAACGAGTAAAAGCTTCTTCAATACTGAACGGCCCTGTGCCGGCTTTTACCGGTGACAGCAAGGCCAGAGAGGCTTTTATAGAAGATATCAGGAAAGCTCTTTATGCGTCGAAAATTGTTTCATATGCACAGGGCTATACGCTTATGAGAGCCGCAGCCAAAACATACGGCTGGAACCTTAATTACGGCGGTATTGCTCTTATGTGGAGGGGAGGGTGCATAATACGCTCTGTATTCCTCGGGAAAATCAAAGAGGCTTTTGACAAGGACCCAGGCCTTACAAATCTGCTGATAGCACCGTTCTTCAAGGAAAAAGTGGAAGCTGCCCAGGAAAGCTGGAGGCGTGTTGCTGCCAGAGCCGTTGAAAACGGCATCCCGCTTCCCGCATTGACCACCGCGCTTTGTTATTTTGACGGTTACAGAAATGCGAGGCTGCCCGCCAACCTTCTGCAGGCGCAGAGGGACTATTTCGGCGCGCATACCTATGAACGCATCGACAGTCCGCGCGGGGAGTTTTTCCATACAGATTGGACCGGAGAAGGCGGTGCTACGGCATCTACAGCGTATATAGTCTGACAGGAGGAGGCGGTAGAAAATGAAAACCGGAAAAAATACTTCCGAGGATATTAAATCAAAAAATATCGTGCCCAAAAATCCTGTCGGGAAAGAACTGATGCTTAAAACAGTTAAACCGGAAGGCTTGTCCCGGGAAGAGACAGAAGGCGCTTTGAAGCTGATGTTTTCTGATTATGTTGAAGCCGGCAGTAACACTGCAATAAAGCTTACAGAGAAGAAGCTGCTGTTGATACCTCCGGATATAACACGCAGCAATTCCGGAGCGGGCGCAATAACAGCCATGCTTTACGCCATGCTCGGAAACAAAAACCATGTCGATGTAATGCCTGCGCTGGGCACTCACATGCCGATGAGCGAAGAGGAAATCAGGGAGTTTTTCGGAGAAGGCATTCCGATGGAACGCTTCATTGTACATAACTGGAGAAACGATGTAAAAAGCATAGGGACCGTCCCCGGGAATTTTGTTTCAAAGGTGTCAGAAGGTCTTGTAAATGAACCAATCGAAGCTGAGTTAAACAAAAGGCTGGTCGATGGTTCGTATGATTTGATTATTTCGATAGGACAGGTTGTCCCCCATGAAGTGGCGGGAATGGCCAATTACAGTAAGAATATTTTCGTGGGATGCGGCGGCAGCAGGATGATCAGCAGCTCGCATATGCTGGGGGCGTTTTATGGGGCGGAGAGGATCATGGGACAGGCTGATTCCCCTGTCAGAAAGGTATTTGACTATGCAGAGGAGCATTTTACAGCCGGTATACCTCTGCTGTATATCCTGACTGTAACGACTCAGCATAAGTGTAAAACTGCTGTAAGAGGCCTGTTTGCCGGCAGGAGCAGGAAGGTTTATGAAGCGGCTGCGGAGATGAGCAGGGAGCTGAACCTGACATATGTAGACAAGCCGCTGGATAAAGTTGTGGTTTTCCTGGATGAAAAGGAATTCAAAACAACGTGGCTTGGGAATAAGGCGGTGTACAGGACAAGAATGGCAATAGCCGATGGAGGGAGCCTCCTGATACTTGCTCCCGGGGTGCGTAAATTTGGCGAGGATGACGCAAATGATGCCATAATAAGAAAGTACGGGTATTGTGGCAGGGAGAATGTATTACAGCTATGTAAGACAAAGGATGATCTCGGAGCAAATCTGTCCGCGGCTTCCCACCTTATTCACGGGTCTTCTGACGGCAGGTTTACAATAACATATGCGGTAAAGAAAATCACCGGAGAAGAAATAGAGAATGCCGGATACAGGTACATGGATTATGACGAGGCAGCTGCGAGGTATGATCCGGCAAAACTCAAGGAGGGGTATAACAGGATGGATGACGGCGAGATCGTCTATTATATAAGCAATCCGGCTCTCGGACTTTGGACACTTAGGGAGAAATAAGAAAGATTAGATCGGAAACAATGAAAGGAGTAATGCAGGAGATGAAAATATTTGATTTAAAAGGGAAAAATGCTGTTGTACTCGGAGGCGGCGGAGTCCTTGGTGCGTCAATGTCAGAAGGCTTGGCACAGGCGGGTGCGCGTGTCGCGGTATGTGACCTGGCTCAGGACAATGCTGAAAATGTGGCGGCAGAGATTGAAAAAAAATATGGTGTTAAGTCTGCTGGATATAAGTGCGATGCAATGGACAAAAAAGACATAGAAAATGTATGCGGATCAATTCTGAATGATTTTGGCAGGGTGGACATACTGATCAATGCCGTAGGCGGCAATATGAAGGCTGCCACCACCAGCGACACAGTGAGCTTTTTTGATCTTCCGGCAGACGCGATATCAAAAGTAGTAAGCCTTAATCTCATGGCCGGAGCAATACTCCCATCACAGGTTTTCGGCAAGGTCATGACGGGAAATGAGGATGGAGGCGTCATTATCAATATCTCATCTATGAATGCTCTGAGACCTTTAACAAAGATACCGGGTTATTCCGCAGCAAAAGCAGCGGTGAGCAACTTTACACAATGGCTGGCTGTGGATATTGCCCGTGCCTATGGCGGAAAAGTCAGGGTGAACGCTATCGCTCCCGGGTTTTTCCTGACCCAGCAGAACAGATTCCTGCTCACTGAAGAAAGTACAGGAAAGCTTACTCCAAGAGGAACGACTATACTTTCGCATACACCGATGGGACGTTTCGGTGAACCGGATGATCTGGTCGGGACACTGGTATGGCTGGCATCAGATGCATCACGTTTTGTCACAGGTATCGTCGTACCTGTTGACGGCGGATTCTCAGCATTTTCGGGAGTGTAGGGGATAAAGGCATATAAAACGGGTCAGTGGCATAAAAAAAGCCCGTCCCTTTTGTCCGTGTACCCGGTACTTTTTCCGGTTTCATCAAAAAACTGACATTCTGGTGCCGTTTTGATGGAGTGTTTTTGGAAAATTCCTTCAATGGAGAAGATATGTCGGGTGCTTGACTGCAAGCTGGAAGATGTCGTGGAATTTGTACCAGACGAAAAGGAAAATAAAAAGTGTCATCAGTGGTGACACAATTCAAGAAAGAGGTTTTCTTAATGAACGAACTTGATAATACGTTCGCTGAGATAGCGCAGATAATAGAGGAAGCCCGCGATAACGCTTATCGCAAGGTAAATGAGGAATTGATACTCATGTATTAGCGTGTAGGGCAAATTTTATCTGAAAAATCAAAAGAAGCAAACTATGGAGACGGATATATTGATTCGCTTTCCGATTACATCCAGCGTCAATTTCCCGGCATCAAGGGATTTAATCGGCGTGGACTTTATCGAATGAAGCAGTTTTATGATACATATATCAATAATGAAAAAGTGTCAGCACTGCTGACACAATTGAGCTGGACGAATCATTTGCTCATCATGTCTGGCAGTAAAAGTGATGAAGAACGGGAATTTTATATGCGTCTTGCTGTCAAGGAGCGATACAGTTCCCGCCAGCTTGAGCGCCAGATGGACAGCGGTTACTATAAGCGGTATATGCTTTCCAAAAGCAAATTACTGCCGGAGCCGTTGCAGTCACAGCAGAATCCGTTCCTTGATCAGTATGTGGTGGAATTTCTCGACCTGCCGGACGCCTTCCACGAAAATGATTTCCGTAAAGCGCTGGTTAAGGGAATGCGTGATTTCATTCTTGAATTAGGCAAGGATTTCACGTTTGTAGGCGAGGAATATCCGATACAAGTCGGCAGTGAGGATTATCGGATTGACCTGCTATTTTTCCATCGCAGTCTGCACTGCCTTGTGGCAATGGAACTGAAGGTCGGAAAATTCAAACCGGAATATGTTTCCAAAATGGACTTCTATCTGGAGGGGCTGGATAGGCAGATCAAAAAGACAGATGAGAATCCGAGCGCAGGACTGCTCCTGTGTGCATCCAAAAATGATGAGGTAGTCGAGTATGCCATGAGCCGGACGCTTTCGCCCATGATGGTAGCGCAGTACCAGCTGCAACTGCCAGATAAGGATATACTGCGGAAGAAACTGCAGGAATTGTCCAACTTGCCTGAAATCGAAGACAAAACAGAAGGTAGTGACAATGCCTAACCTATCGCAAATAAAGCGTCAGCGGATGCTGGATTTTCTGGCGCAGATAAAAGAGGAACACAAAGATGATGATGCCATGCTCATTGCCCTCGGTGAAATCGAGAGTGAGCTGAATGCCAAAAAGTACAGCCTCGTCTGGGAACAGCACGAAGAAGCTGTGGATGTTAAAATGCGTACCCATATACCCGTCTTCCAAAAAGACACGGACAGAGAAATCACTGCTGCCGAAGACGAAGTCTATAATTTTCTTCTTGAAGGCGATAATCTCCACAGTCTGCGTTTGTTGGAAAAAACGCACAAAGGCAAGGTTGATTTGATTTATATCGAAATAATCATGCAGAGATTGATACAATTTAATGGTTGTTGTAGGTCACTTCCGCTTGCAGGGTAAGTTGGATTTTGCGGGGTAAGTTTTGAAGTCGGGATTAGCCCGGCATTTTTTATAGTAAAGAATTTGGAGTGGATGTCCACTTGCCGCTATAAGGTAAGGAGTGAAATGTTTGAATAACGAAGAATACAGAGGATCTCTAAATGTGAGATTAAACAAGATAAAAGACTTACGTGAAGCGGCTAAAAGTGTTGCAGGAGGAGGCGCTTAACCTGCTGTTCTTCAAGCTCAGCCCGGAGAACAAAAATATTTCTAAAATCCTTCTTAAGGTATCTGTTCTTAATGATTTTTACAGTACCAACATTTTCAAAGTCTATCCTGTTGCAAAGAAAATCATGTCACTAAATATTGATGATCGTCTCCAGCGTGGGGATGTTACTTTGGTGGATGATATAAAGGAAGTTATGATAAGCGGAAAAACATCAATTTCTACCGGCGATTTTGGTAAATTATATCGCGGCGATTACAATTAATGTTGATGAGCTTTGTAATTTGAGGTTTCCAGTCATGAACAGCATTTTTTCAAATTAGCAGCAGCAATAAAAAAGGACTGCACTAAAGGTTTTATCCTTCGGTGCAGTTTTTACTTTTGCCTCCGCTTGAAGAGAGTCGGTCGAAAATTTACTTGTTTTCGCAAATCCCTAACTGACTACCGTGAAAGGGCGGGTTTTTTGTGGATTTTATGATGATGGCCTTTAACAAACAGGACCCGAACGGTTTGCACTGTCCAGGTCCTGTTATTCAGTCTTTATATACTTCGCTTCTGTGACCTATACTTAGCGCGAGAATAATAAGACGATCGTCTTCAATTGCACAGATCAACCGATAGTCGCCGATCCTATACCTCCATTGCCCTTTCCGGTTAACGGTCAACATTTTCCCGTGAACTCTCGGATCGTTACAATTAGATAGATTTCTTTCAATCCAGACCTTAATCATTTTTCTTGTATAACCATCCAGCTTTTTAAATTCTTTCTCAAATCGCAGAGTCACTTCAACAGAATAACTCATATATTGAGCTCCTTCCAGAGCTCTTCAATTGGACGGCTTTGTTTTCCGCTTTCTTCGTATTCCTTGTATGCTGCGTCATAAACCGTAATATCGTACTCATCTTCGATTCTTTCGAATAGAGCCTTTTTGAAAGCCTCTGCTAACGAATATGAATGGATTTTGGCGTAGCTTTCAGCCAAAGCCCGCTCGTCCTCAGTTAATCTTATTGAAAAAGCCATATCATCACCTCCGTTGTAGTACATTGTACTACAACAAAGAGGACCTGTCAACGTCAATTGAGCAAAATTCTTGATTTGCAATACCTGAAACAGGAGGGTTTTTATGATCTTCCAGCACGGTATTCAACGGGGCTCATACCGGACCTTTTCCTGAAACTGGCGGAAAAGTGCGTAGTATTCTTATAACCGATTTGTGCAGCGATTTCCTTTATAGACAAGTCGCTGAACAAAAGGAGCTTCAGGGCAAGGTCTGTCCGGTATGATAGAAGGTATTGGTGTATGGTGATGCCGGAATGCTTTTTGAATAGGTTGTTCAGGTAGTTCGGGTGATAATTTAATGCCTGGGCAAGTTTCTCATTATTTATCTCTTCGCTGTAATTATTTTGAACATATGAAACAATACTGTTAATGATCTTCATATATTTGTTTTCTTTTTCAAGTGTGACCCTTACGATAGTCACCAATAATGACATGAATATGCCTGATGTGCGCGTCACGAAGTATATTCTCTTGTTTTCATACTCTGTTATGATTTCAAGCAGCCCTTGTTCAAGGATAAACATATTACGCAGGAAGACATTTTTATTCAATATGTCACAGTCCTTAAAGTGTATTTCTTCTGCATTACCGGCATCGCTTTCATTTTTAGGCCGTGGTGTGAGTTCGTGTAAATGGGCATTCGGATCCATGAGGTAATTGAAGGTCAGCGTTATGATTTTCCAATGTTTACTTTTGGCATGCGCCCATCTGTATTCGCTGCCTGGTACAATTAAGATCGCGCATCCTTTTGCTATTTCATATGTATAATTATCTATACATATTTCGCCGCGGCCTTCGATAATATAGAAAAAATGATTTACGCGTGCCCTCACAGTTTGCAGCGAAGGCGGGCTTTCCAGTATGAATGCGTTTCTGACATATGGTTTTGCATCGCGGGCAAGTAAATTAATCATGTCTGATTTACCTTCATTGTTTTAATATCAGTACTTAAATTATCATACCCGAAGAAATAAATCAAATAATCAGCGATAAAACTAAGATAATACCAGAATATTTGTTTTTGAAATATATAGCTTTATTTTTCTTATTGTTTAAATGCAGATCACGCATTACTATGGGATTGTCGGATAAAAAATGTGTGTTTATTAAGATTGTGCGCTTCATGAACGATAGTTATTATATGAAAACGCGGAAAGCACCGCGATACATCATAAGAAATCGCAACAAAGGAGACTGGTAATGAACATCGCAAGCTCAAAAGAATCGGATCTGTTAAAAATTTTTACTAAACAGAAGTCGATTGCCGTTATGGAAGACGGAACTATAAAAATTATCAGAGGAATAACCGGAGTGCGCGATGGAAGGGTCACCTTTACCATACCGAAGGATGCTGCGGGGGAAAAAATCAGTCACATTGATATTATGCCTGACCTTATGACCGCATCTGCTGGTGATGACGGCTATATTGTGACAATAGGTGGCATACATGAGGGTAATTTCCTGACATATTTTAAGGAGCGGGACGATACCAGATATATCACCAATTTTAATATGATACCGGTTTATGGAATAAAGAAAAAGAATGCCTGTATATTGGGTATTGTGACCGGAATGGCGACGGATGTGAAAACTGTCACTGGAGTCAGGAATGGAGTCTATTATACTTATCCAAGATTCTGCCTTGAGGGTGACGAGGCACACGAAGATATTACCGTGGAGTATGTGTCATTGCACGATGCGGGATATTCCGAAATGGCTGCTTATTACAGGAATTATCAACTTGCGCGTGGGGCGTGTGTTCTGCTTAAAGAAAGGGTCAAAGGCAATCCTGCGTTGAAGAAGGCAGTCGAAGCTGTTGAAATCCGTATCAGGCATGCATGGAAGCCGGGACCTTGTACTGAATTGCATCAGACCCCACAGAAACAGCCGCCTCTGAAAGTGGCGTGTGATTTTGACAAGGTTTCCGACATAATCGGCGAATTCAAGCGGCAGGGGCTTGGGAAGGCGGAAATATGTCTGGTCGGATGGAATACGGGAGGCCATGCAGGCAGATTCCCTCAGCTGTTTCCGGTTGAGGAAAAGCTGGGAGGTGAGACAAAGCTTCGTAAAGTTATCAGTGAGGCCAAAGAAGCGGGATACAATATTGTCTGCTTCACAAACAATACATGTGCTTTTGAATGCGCGGACAGTTGGAATCCGGATCATATTGTAAAAAATAAAGACGGCAGTTATAAAACCGGTCAAAAGGATTGCGGCGGACTGAAATATTATTTATGCCCGAAGCCAGCATATGAAGATTACGTTGCAGCAGATTTGCCAAAGGTTGCCGAACTGGGCTTCACCGGTGTGCATTATATCGACATAATTACTGCAGTGCCTGCGGTTAAGTGTTACAACGAAAAACACCCTGTAAACAGGAAAGAAACCGTGGACATGTACAATAAAATGGGATTGCTCTCAAGGAAGCTGTTCGGCGGATTTCAGTCAGAGGGACCATATGATTTCATGAGCGGCTGTATCGACTCCATAGTATATGTGACCATAAAAGGAAGCGAAAGACTCGGCAGCAAGCCGGTATTTGATGAAACCATACCTTTCTGGCAGCTGGTATATCACGGGATCATTATGTCAAATCCGGATTCCTCAACGGTGAATTATACTCTCAAGGGTGCGGCGGAGAGGCTGAAGCTCCTTGAAACCGGCGGGCGCCCTTTAATGTATTATTATTCGAAATTCGGCGAAAAGATGAACTGGATGGGCGATACCGACCTGACATATGAAAATGAAGAAGACCTGGTAAAGGGTGTGGCTGCCGTTAAGCGTGCATATGATGAGTATAAGGACCTTGTGTACCTGCAATATGAGTTTATGGAAAAACACGAAAAAACAGCAGATGGGGTATTCAGAACAACTTATTCGGACGGAACTACTGTTAAAGTAGATTACAATACCGGGGATTTTGAAATAAACAAGCCTGCCAGCATGACTTTAAAATAACAAAAATTGACAAAAATTATATAATATGATATCATATAGACAATGCTGCAATAACCTCATGTGCCGGCAATCATGGCTGATATTTTTCCGCAGGGCACCTGTTTAATACAGAGATTTCTTACAGCAGGCAGATACGCTGCAATCAGCGCTGCTTTATCTTTGATTGATATTTTAAGGTATTGCAGCAAAGATTAATATAAATGGCGTATTCTGCGTGTGCGGGGTCGGATCGGGATATGCTTTCCAGAATAATAAGCTGTGGGCTGCATGGGATAGATGGTTATATAGTTGAAGTGGAAAGTTATATCAGCGGAGGACTTCCGGATTTTGATATCGTAGGGCTTGCCGATGCTGCAGTCAGGGAATCAAAGGAAAGGGTCAGGGCGGCAATAAAGAATTCCGGGTTTGAATTTGCCAGACGAAGGATAACAGTAAATCTGGCCCCGGCAAACATGAGGAAAGAAGGTTCGATCTACGACCTGTCAATTGCTCTGGCCATCCTTGCGGCAACAGGGCAGGTCAGCCTGCCGGCGACCGCGGGGATGGTCTTTTTGGGTGAGCTTTCACTTGACGGAGGCATACGCAAAATAGATGGCGCTTTGTCAATGGCTCTTTGCGCAAAAAGCACCGGACAAAGGGGGATACTGTTGCCGGCGCAGAATTCGGGAGAGGCTGCTGTTGTCAAAGGCATCGATGTATATGGAGCTGCCAGTTTAATTGAAGTAATTGACTTTTTAAATGGTGATTTGTGTCTGGAGCCTTGTGCGGGTATATGTGACTTTGATATGCTGCAAAAAGATAATGATGCGGCAGGCAGCCCAAAACCTGATTTTTCTGATGTAAAAGGTCAGAATGGAGTGAAAAGGGCTCTTGAAATAGCAGCTTCGGGCAGCCACAACTGCCTTATGATAGGGCCGCCCGGTTCAGGCAAATCGATGCTTGCGGGCAGACTGCCGGGAATACTGCCTGATATGACTTTTGAGGAAGCACTCGAAGTTACAAAGATATATAGCATTTCAGGACTTTTACCTTCCAATATACCATTAATTACACAGAGGCCTTTTCGCTCGCCGCATCACTCGGTAACTCAGGCGGGGCTGATTGGCGGAGGAAAATATCCGAAGCCCGGAGAAATAAGCCTTGCGCATAATGGAGTTCTTTTTTTGGATGAAGTGACCGAATATGGAGGCAGTCTGCTTGAAACGCTCAGACAGCCGCTTGAGGAGGGGAAGGTCCATATCGCCAGACTAAATGCAACGCTTACCTTTCCGGCGTCGGTGACACTGATATGCGCTGCCAATCCCTGCAGATGCGGAAACCGCTTTGAAAAAAATAAAAAATGCACCTGCACCCCGGGCCAGCTGAGAGATTACATGAACAGGCTGAGCGGGCCGCTTCTTGACAGGATAGATATCCACATAGAAGCAGCTTCGGTCGTGTATGACGATCTTTCCGGGCAGGGTATGGCTGAATCTTCGGCAGTAATACGTAAAAGGGTCAACAGGGCAAGAAAAATACAGACATTAAGATATTACGGGACTGGTATCTATTCAAATTCACAGCTGACCCCGTCCATGCTTGACAAATACTGCAGACCGTGTTTAAAAGGAGAGAAACTTCTTAAAAGGGCATTCGACAAGCTGGGATTGAGCGCAAGGGCATATGGAAGGATACTGAAAGTATCAAGGACCATAGCGGATATGGATGACTGCGAAGAAATACAGGCAGCGCATATTGCCGAAGCAATACAGTACAGGACTCTTGACAGGAGGGCTATATGAAAACCGATTTCGAACAGGAGGAATTGCCATACTGGCTCTGGCTCGTTTCGCTGCCGGGGATAGGCCCGGTTAAAGCGCTTCAGATGATCGGGTTCTTTGAAACGCCCCGCAGGATATGGGAGGCCGGCAGGAGAGGGCTTGCCGATGCCGGCATTATTAATGAAGATGAATTAAACACCCTGACATCAGTGACATATATGGAAAAAGCGTATAAGCATGTGGAGACAATGCATAAACACGGTATCAGAGCTTTAACTGTAAATAACAGCAGCTATCCATTCGGACTAAGAAGGATAAAAGCGCCTCCGATCGTGCTTTTTATCAAAGGAAGGCTGTCATCGGGTGCGGGTTTGGGGATAGCCGTCGTCGGTTCAAGAAAAGCAACAGATTACGGGATAAAGGCTGCCGGAGTAATTGCCGAAAGCCTTGCCTCAGCAGGTGTTATTATTATCAGCGGATTAGCAAGGGGCGTCGATTCAGCAGCCCACAGGGGTGCTTTGGAGGTGGGCGGTAAGACTTATGCAGTTATGGGATGCGGATTGGATATTGTATATCCGGCTGAAAATAAAGAGCTGTATGAAGAGATAGCATCAAAGGGAGCCGTTATCTCGGAATTCCTTCCGGGTACCATACCGCAAAGCTGCAATTTCCCAATGAGAAACAGGATAATAAGCGGGCTGTCCTCAGGGGTTGTCGTAGTTGAAGCAGGTAGAAAGAGCGGGGCTCTGATCACCGCCGACCATGCCCTTGAACAGGGAAAGGAGGTATTTGCCGTTCCGGGGAATATATTCAGTAAAATGAGCGAAGGGACCAACAGGCTCATAAGCCAGGGGGCAAAGCTCACGGCATCAGCGGCCGATGTCCTTGATGAGTTTGGTATGACATATGATGCCACAGGGATTTCCGTAATTAAGGCCGGAAATGACAGAGAAGATAAAAATGCAGGATGCGGGGAAGAATACATAGAAGGCGGCGGAGAAGCCGGATCAGCAGCTGAGGCTGAAAGCAGGAGCGGGCTGTTGAACGACGCGGCGATCAGATGCAAATCCAATATGGAAACAGATGAATACCTTTTATACAGATTTATTTCTGATAAAACGGTGCATCTTGATGAAATTGCGGCCGGATGCGGGTTGGAGATACAGGATGCCGCTGCAAAGCTGTTCCTTATGGAAATAAGCGGACTGGTTGAACAGCTGCCGGGCCGCTTTTATAAAGTTAACAAATCCTGCGGTTGTGTCCAACTTATAAACTAAGTCCGCAGTGATAATTACAGTACAGTAATAAATGGGGGTTGTAATTTTTCAGGGTTTACTATTATACTATGGATATGTCTGAACCGGATCAATATCCGTTGTGCGGTTATAGCGAAGCCGGATATTTACATGGAAATGAATAAATACGAATTAATGCATGAAAACGGGAGAGGAAAATGGCAAAAAATCTGGTTATAGTAGAATCGCCTGCCAAATCGAAGACTATCGGAAGATTTTTAGGCAAAAGTTATAAAATCGAGGCTTCGGTAGGTCATATAAGAGACTTGCCTAAAAGTACCCTGGGAGTAGATGTTGATAAAAATTTTGAACCCAAATACATAACGATCAGGGGAAAGAGTGAAGTTATATCAAAACTGAAAAAGGAAGCTAAAGAGGCGGACAAAGTATATCTTGCGACTGACCCCGACAGGGAAGGCGAAGCTATTTCGTGGCATCTGGCCGCTCTCCTGGACATGGATGAAAAAGCCCTTTCCAGAATCACGTTTAATGAAATCACTGAAGAAGCCGTAAAAAAAGCAATGAAAAGCCCGAGGGCCATAGATATGGATCTTGTAGACGCGCAGCAGGCAAGGAGGGTTCTTGACAGGATAGTCGGCTACAAGCTCAGCCCCCTGTTGTGGAAAAAGGTCCGGAAGGGTTTGAGCGCAGGGAGGGTCCAATCGGTTGCGGCAAAGATGGTTTGTGACCGTGAGGACGAAATCACAGGTTTTGTGCCGGAGGAATACTGGGACATCACGGCATTGTTATCATCAGGAGGGGATAAGCCCGGTGGCAAAGAGAATTTTGTAGCGAAATATCATGGTACATCAGGGAAGAAGGTCAGGCTCAGGAGTAAAGAGCAGGTCGACGAGATACTCAAGGACCTTGAAAACAGTTTATACAAAGTATTAAAGGTCGTAAAGGGACGTAAAAAGAAGGCCCCGGCCCCTCCGTTTACAACAAGCACGCTTCAGCAGGAAGCCTCCTGGCGGTCGGGATTTACCACAAAAAAGACTATGATGGTAGCCCAGCAGCTATACGAGGGGATTGAAATCAAAGGTAAAGGGGCTACGGGACTTGTCACTTATATCAGGACAGACTCCGTAAGGGTTTCGCCCGAAGCCCAGGGCGAGGCACGCAGTCATATAGCGTCTATGTGGGGAAAGGAATACCTGCCTGCCAAAGCCAGAAACTATAGAAACAGAAGTGCGTCTCAGGATGCACATGAAGCAATAAGGCCGACGCATCCGGATATGACTCCGGAAGCTGTAAGGGATTCATTAACTTCAGATCAGTACAGGTTATACAAGCTTATCTGGAATAGATTTTTTGCGAGTCAGATGGCAGAAGCTGTTTATGACACTGTAACAGCTGATATCGGCGCCGGCCGGCACCTTTTTAAGGCAAACGGCACAAGACTTGATTTCAAGGGCTATCTGCTGATATATAAAGATGAGAAAAATCCGGATAACACCGGGAACAAAGCTGACGAAAAAGATGAAGGGGAAAATGGAGCAGCTGATGATAATGCAAATTGCATGATCCCCGAATTGATTGAAGACCAGGAACTCCGTCTGATTAAAATTGATCCCGGGCAGCACTTCACACAGCCGCCGGCCAGATATACGGAGGCAACCCTTGTCAGGGCCATGGAGGAAAAAGGGATCGGACGCCCAAGCACCTATGCTCCGACAATATCGACCATACTGGCGAGAGGATATGTTGAAAAGGAAAAGAAATCGCTGCTGCCATCTGAATTAGGCAAAATTGTTACAGATATAATGAAGCAGAATTTTCCGGATATAGTAGACGAAAAATTTACCGCCGGGATGGAAAACGAACTTGATGAGATCGAGCGGGGAGGCAAAAAATGGCCTGAAGTAATCAGGGATTTTTACACGGATTTTGCCAGGCTTGTTGGTGAAGCTGAAGAAAAAATCGGCAAGGTGAAAATCGAAGATGAACCTGCCGATATTGTATGCGAAAAATGCGGACGCGATATGGTAATAAAAAATGGAAGATTCGGTAAGTTTATAGCCTGCCCCGGGTTTCCGGAATGCAGAAACACAAAGCCCATACTGGAGGAAGCAGGAGTGAATTGCCCTGTCTGCGGCGGCAAGGTGCTTATCCGAAAAACAAAGAAGGGCAAGCCCTATATCAGCTGCGAGAATTATACAAAATGCGGATTCACATCCTGGGATATGCCTGCGAAGGAAAGCTGCCCGGTCTGTGGCAGCTTCATGTTGAAATCCTACAGGGGAAGAAAACCCGTATTGCGCTGCAGCAACGACAAATGTATCTCAAATGAAGACAGCGCGGGTAAGCCTGAGGCAGGTGCACACAAAGAAATAAAAGCAAAGAAAAAATCTGAAAAAGCTGTTAAAAAGTAATATGGGAAATAAACAACAAATCCCATATAAAGAATGCAGGATATCTGATGTCAAACGCCTTAGCGTAGCAGGAGCAGGCCTGGCAGGATGTGAGGCTGCCTGGCAGGCTGCAAAGCGGGGGATTTATGTCGACCTCTATGAAATGAAGCCTGTCAAACGCTCTGAAGCACATAAAGCGGACACATTTGCAGAACTGGTATGCAGCAATTCTTTTAAATCCATGAATATTGAGAATGCATCAGGCCTTTTGAAAGAAGAGATGAGGACAATGGGTTCTCTGATCCTGGAGTGCGCGGACGGGGCAAAAGTTCCTGCCGGAGGAGCACTTGCAGTAGACAGGGAGCGTTTTTCAGGGCTTGTAACGGAAAAAATAAATTCCTGTGCCAATATCAATGTAATTGTCCGGGAAGTGACCGAAATACCTGAGGATGAGGCAGTCATTATTGCAACAGGTCCCCTGACGACCGGAGCGTTGGCTGATGCGGTAAAATCCTTTACCGGGAAGGAACAGCTGCACTTTTTTGACGCCGCGGCTCCTCTGATAGAAGCAGATTCAATCGACATGTCAAGGGCATTCAGAGCAGCCAGATATGGAAAGGGCGAAGGCGACTATATCAACTGCCCCATGAACAGGGAGGAATATGAAAAATTCCACGCCGCTTTGATTTCAGCTGAAACTGCAGAGGTCAGGGAATTCGAGGCCGGAATGCTTTTTGAAGGATGTATGCCGGTAGAATGCATGGCGCAAAGGGGCAGGGATACTATAAGGTATGGGCCACTTAAGCCTGTGGGATTAACCGACCCTCTTACCGGCAGGCGTCCGTACGCGGTCGTTCAGCTTCGCCAGGATAATGCGGCGGCTTCTTTGTATAATATGGTAGGGTTCCAGACACACCTGAAATGGAATGAACAGAAGCGGGTTTTCAGGATGATACCAGGTCTGGGAAATGCTGAATTTGCCAGATATGGCGTGATGCACAGGAACACATACATCAATTCGCCTGAGCTTCTGGACTGTACATATAAATTGAAAGATAAAGGTGAGCAGCCGGTATATTTTGCAGGGCAGATCACAGGTGTTGAAGGCTACATCGAGTCGGCGGCCTCGGGACTAGTTGCGGGAATAAATGCGGCACGTTTGCTTAAAGGCAAAACTGCAGCTGTTTTCCCTCTTTATACGGCTATCGGAGCTCTGGCCGGTTATATTTCCTCGCCCGGTTTAGTTGGTTTCCAGCCCATGAATATTAATTTCGGAATCATCGGTATACCTCCCGGCCTGAGAGATACCTGCAGCAAAAACCGGCTTTCCAAAACTGAAAGGGCTGAATATGCTCTGAATACCATAAGAAAAACAGCTGCCGAAGTATGACGAAGGCTGACTAAGCCCGACAGCGTGAAATTTGAACTGCCGCCGGACACCGGAAGGATCTTTTGTGATATAATAAGGCTTGACCGGCTGTGATTGGACAGAATGTGAGGAACAGAGGAATAAATAAAATGGGGGTGCTGCTGATGAAAATCAGACGAATTTTCTTCGGGGCTGTCGATGCAGCCAGAATGAGTATCAGACGCTTTC
>JAQUNY010000003.1 GCA_028717405.1 Eubacteriales bacterium | reverse complement strand
CCTTGCGGCTGTAGGGCTTCACATGGTTGCGGGGGAAGGATTTGAACCAACGACCTTCGGGTTATGAGCCCGACGAGCTACCGGATGTCATTACATTATATTTGATTCTGCCTGAATTCCTAATGCCATTATATCCCTATAAATGGCTAAAGGCCCTGAAATCAAGGCCTTTGCGTTGTATCGACGTCATCATATTAATATGGAGGCGCCATCCAGACTTGAACTGGAGAATAGAGGTTTTGCAGACCTCTGCCTTACCACTTGGCTATGGCGCCGCATTTCTTTATGACTCACTTTTCCATAAGTCGATTTGCTAATGGCTAGTATAGCAATTAATCTTTCAGGAGTCAAGGTTTTGGCAGACATAGTTTTGCGCAGTTTGGCGTTTGGTGTGTTAGTTTTGGTTGGCTGAGTTTTGGCTGGCATAGCCATCTTTAATATATTCATCCCAGACGGTTTCAAACCAGCCTCCGCCTTCAGGCAACGGTCTTACTGCCTTCCAGTCTGACACACATTTATATTTCATATGCTTGTATTTTCCGCTTTCCCCGGTGTCTTTCAATATTTCGGTCTCACAGACCATGCCGTTTAAGGCTTCTGATTTTTTCCGCGATCGGAAGATATCCGGCAAACGGATATGCGAAGCAGGCAGGCTGCCTTCCGTATCATGGATCATATATGAGCCCCGGCTCCCTCCTCCTTTCCTGATATATTCCTTTATCGCACACAGGTATGCATATTGCGTCAGCAGGATATCTCTGTTTTTGTAGTAATCGGAAACCCATTTCCCTGTTTTTGCCGCCGTCATCACATTGTTACCCTTTATATCATTGCTGTCAGGACTTGGGTCATCTCCTGATTTTTTGAAGCTGCCGCAGTTTTCTTTTCCCATCAGGCCATCATAATGCTCCAAATCTTTCAGACATTCCTTAAGCGCTGCGTCAACTTCCTCAGGCACCCTGATGTGCGCTCCTGTGCGTGACATCCTCTCCTGGAAGCGTTTTCTGTCTTTTAGCAGACAGTCTCTGAGATACTTTTCCGCTGGTATTGCCGCCAAAACTCCCGCTGCAAACATTTTCGCGGCTTTGATTTTTTCTGATAATTCATCTGACACAATCCCGATAAACTCATCAGCATCCACAGGGTCTCCCCTGTAATGCGAACTAATATACTGCGCAGCCCTCAGGCTTCCTGTCTGTGTAGAATTCAGGGCGCTGCCGCCCGGCCTCTTCACTCCGAATGTCCCGCATATTTCGCCAACAGGGAAGAAATGCTTCAGATTGCTTTCCCACCAGATCCCGGCCATAAGCCCGCCGTTATTATGCTGCGCGCAAATATCAGCTTCCAGCGGCTCTTTCCCCAGATCTATCCCATGTTCTCTGAACAGCCTTACCGCAGGCATGTTAATCTTTGCAAGCCTTTGAAACGGAGTGCCTCCAATTGCACCACATTTTTTAAGATAAGAGCCCGCTTCTTGTCCAAGAATCTCCATATTAAGCACACCGTCATTTCCGGCGGCTCCCTCCGGATTCCCTGTGTAGTCAAGAAAAACACGCCTGCCTTTGATGCGGGTCTCGTTGTATACAAGCAGGTCGATCAGTGACGGCCCGTAAGAATCCGCCTTTGCGGGATCGAACGGCCAATGGTAGCCTTTAAGGAAGATCGCCCTGATCATATTCGCAGTCGTATCAAAATAATCCCTTAAAAATTCTTTTTCGTCCCCGCCGTGAATATCCGTCGAAATGTACCTGGGTATTACCTGCTGGTAAGTACCCGAAAGATTCCATCTGAATTTCACTGAGGCTATCCCATACTGGGATTCGGTCAGGTTTATCCCTCTCACTCCCGCCTCAAACGCAACTCCCGAAGCTCCGGTCTGGCTTTCCGGGTAGACGGACGCGCTGTAAATGGAAGCCGGCCCGCCTGCCGCATATACCACATTCACACAATTGAAGAGCGCATATCTCACGTTTTCCCGGGCATCTGAAGGTGCATCTTTCGGTATAACACGGTCTGCCGAGCCTCCGCCTTCCGCAGTGTTGCTTGCTGCCGCACTGCTTCTGCCGCGCTCCGGCTGCAGGTCAAGTGCCATTATCCCTGCAACTTTTTCCCCCGCCCGGTCTGTCAGCACTCCAATAACCAGGTACCTGTCAAATATCCTGATCCCCTTTGCCCTGGCCTGCTCCTCAAGCTTCTCTGTCATGTATTTCGACGTCAATGGGCCTGCCGAAGTCGCCCTCATGGGATCATCGGCTTTCTCATTGTCTGTCCTGTACCCGACATACTCACCATAACGGTTGTGCGGGAATGGTACTCCTATATTTACCAGTTTGTAGAATGATCTTGCGGAAGAAGCCGCCTCAATCAAGGCGATGTCGCCGTGCATAGCCCCTCCCTCGAAAAGTGTCTTCGCCATGGCTGCTGCCGAATCCGGCGCCGAACTGCCCGAAGCTATCTTGTAGTACGTTTGTTTATCCGAACCGGCATTCCTGGATGTACCCATATTTATGCCTTCAGCCAGGATCGCAATGTCAGTCACACCGAAGGTATGAAGCCAGTCTGCCGCATTGAGGCCTGCCGCACCTGAACCCACGATCAGCGTGTTTAAGCTGAAAACATCTATTTTATGCCCGCAGATTTCCACAGTTTTATTTGCATCCATTATTGTTTGTGTCTTACAGCCTCCTGATATGGAATCCGCCGTCTACGTTTATGATTTCGCCCGTCGAAAACGACAATTTGCCGGAGCAAATAACAGCGGCAGCCTCGGCTACATCTTCGGGATATCCCCAGCGCCTGATTGGCGTTATTCCTTCGTCGATCAGCGCGTCATATTTGCCTTTGACACCTTCCGTCATATCTGTCTGGATTATTCCAGGCCTGATTTCGTATACATTTATCCCGTACCTTGCAAGCCTGTCGGCAAAAAGCGCCGTGACCATACTTATCCCTGCCTTGGAAATGCAGTATTCCCCACGGTCATAGGATGCTGTGTATGCGGAAACAGACGAAATATTGATGATCATTCTGCTCCTTATTACTTTTTGCTGCTCGGACTGCCTTATCATTTCATTTGCCGCAAGCTGCGACATAAAAAATGTACCCTTCAGATTTATGCCGATTACACGGTCAAAACTCTCCACGGTCGTTTCAAGAATATCCATTCTCTTAAAAGGGGCGACGCCGGCATTATTGACCAATACATCAAGCCTTCCAAAATCAGAGACGACTTCTTTAAGTATCATTTTTCTGTCGGTATGTGACGCTATATCCGCCTTTATATATTTGAACGATCTCCCGTCCAGCGCCTTCTTTATCTTAGAGATCCCCTCGCGTGACAATGCTTCATCCGAAGACGCAACGATCGCCACCGCAAATCCCTCTTCCGCGAGCTTCACCGCTATGGCATTACCGATGCCGCGGGACCCGCCTGTAACCAATGCGACTTTTTCACCCGCCATATCAATCTCTCCCTTTCATGCCATAAATCTCATTCCACGCAGATTGGTAAATGGCTGTATCTCTGACCGCACATCCTGCCGTACCGCCGCCTCTCATTATTTCCGTGCACCTGCCGCAGCTTATGCAGCATTTGTTTTTCTGCATGCCGCCTTTGTAAAGTATGTCAGCGGCAAAGTCCGGATATGCAAATGACTCCCTCCCGAATCCTATGACAGACGCACCGCCTTTCTCTATTGTCCCGGCTGCCAGATAAGGGGCGAAATGCCTCATCCATGAATAGCCCGAAGCCACAGCCGTCATTTCCGGGTACGCTTTTTGTATCCTTGCCGTGCCCCTCACCATTCTTGCAACTCCTGTAAGCGGATGCTCCGGAGGTATGTAAGCCCCTTTATCATAAGGCCTGTTTATATGGGGATTGTAATAAGGATTTCCCATTGTGATATTTATCATCCTGACTCCCATATCAGACAAGATCCCGATTAGTTTCAGAGGCTCCGACAGGTCACACCTTGAATGGTCCTCTCTGTCCATTCCCCAACCGTAAGGCCATGGTATGCCGTCATATGCGTTCATACGTGTAGTAATCAGCATATGTCCGCCCAGGGTATCCCTGACGCTGCTTATCGTATCTGTGAGGAACCTTGTCCGGTTCTCAAACTGGCCGCCATATTTACCTTCTCTCTCAAATGCCGACAACAGCTCTGACACAAGATATCTGTGGCAGGATTTTATGTCGACTCCGTCAAAGCCTGCTTTTTTTGCCAGCAACGCGGCTTCGGCATATTTTTCTCTCAAATCGTCCAGATATTCGTCAGTTACCGGAGTCAGATCAGGGTCCAGCTTCTGAGCCTTATCCAGATATGGATTATGTGCCGCTATCATAGGCTCAGGCCTTCCGCCGGGCTTGCTGTAACGGCCGGCATGTGTCAGTTGGATTATGACCGCAGGCTCATTTGCCGCTCCGAATTTTTCGCATGCTGTCTGCTTGATATGGGTTACAAGTTCCTCAAATTTTCCTGCATTGCCTTTGTTTATCCAGAGATGGCGCGGATTCGACCTGCCTTCAGGCACTACGGCAACTGCCTCAAACCATATCAGGCCGGTGCCTCCCTGTGCCTGGCGCTCATATCTGCGAAAGGTCAGTCTTCCGGGACTTCCGTCAGTTTCTCCGTCGCATCCCTCCATGGGATTACATGCAAGCAGATTTGGCAGCCTGACGCACCCTTCCCTTATGAATGCCTCTCTTCCCAGTATTTCCAAATCATCTGAAAAATCAAGCTTCAGATCAAGCCTGGCACATTCCTCTTTGAGGTCATCCAGCGTTTTATAGTTGAATACATTTGCTTTTCTTTCCATTTTTTTGAGCCTTCCATGTATGCCGGATCATCGTCCGAATTATGAAATCCTGCCTTGTAGACTTTCATCAATAGGTTTTCATTATGTCTGTGAGCCCCTTTTTCGGCACATGAAGTAAGCCGGTCTCGTCTTTATAGTATTTTATCGAGCCTCTTTCTTCTTCATATACAGGTTCTTCACCTTTATATCCCAGTGCGATGACAGTATCCAGGATCATCCCCTTCTCAAGATTCAATATGTTTCGAATTTTCTCCCTGTCTATCGAGCCCATCCAGCAGGAACCTATTCCTTCTTCCCATGCGGCAAGCATGATATTCTGGGCGGCAGCACCCACATCCTCCTCATATCCTTTTTCACGGACAGACGCATCAACAAGGATGGCGATATAAGCCACAGGTTTCTCGTCCGGTCCGGGGTCTCCAGCCGGCGCAATATACCTTGCCCATTTGACACAGTCAAAAATACGTCCTGCTATTGACGGTGTGCTTATGACAGCATATCTCAGTGGCTGCATGTTCATTGCCGAAGGTGCGAGCCTCGCGGCGTTAACAAGTCTTTCCAGAATGTCAGCACTTATCCTGTCCTGTCTGAATTTTCTGACGGTCCTTCTGGCGATTATCGTTTCGTACACTTTACCGTTCATAACATCCACACCTCCGCATGACAGCATTGTACCCAATGCTTCTCGAGATCAACATCGTAAAAAGCGAAGAGAACATCTTATCTCTTCCATAAGAGTATTATATCAAATTGGTGTGTAAAATTGTCAGGTTAAATATTCTGATAGTGCGCCGGAATCAGGATTATACAAACACACGAAACAGTATTTCCAGTCCGGCCAGCACACAGGTAAACAAAAAGATAATTGCTGCAACAGAAAAATCCGTCCTGCCAAACCTGAGCTGCCTCATCCTGGTCCTGCCAACACCGCCCCTGTAGCATCGTGCTTCCATGGCAGTAGCAAGCTCATCCGCCCGTCTGAAAGCGCTCACAAACAATGGCACAAGCACAGGTATAAAACTCTTTGCCTTCTGAACCAGGTTCCCCGTGTCAAAGTCGGCTCCCCTTGAAGACTGGGCTTTCATTATTTTATCTGCTTCGTCGAGCAGTGTTGGTATAAACCTGAGAGCGATGGACATCATCATGGCGATTTCATGCGCCGGTACTCCTATTCTGGAAAGTGGCTTCATGAGGCTTTCAATCCCATCAGTAAGGGAAATGGGGGTCGTGGTCAGTGTAAGGAGCGATGCCCCCGTGACCAGCAGTATCAGCCTGAGTGCCATTTTTGCAGCCAGCTCGATGCCCTCATAAGTAATTTTGATAAAGTAGAAACTGAACACGGTTGTCCCGCCTGTTGTAAATATGTTGATCATCGCCGTAAAAATAATTATTACAATGATCGGCCTTAAACCCTTGATGGTATGCTTCACAGGTATTCCGCTCAACAGAGTCACCGCTGCAATAAATAAAAGCGCAAGCGCAAAGCCTGCATATGTCTTTATTATGAATATAAGGATCATATAATAGAGCGAAAGTATTATCTTTGTTCTGGGATCAGCTCTGTGCAGGAGCGACTCTCCCGGCAGATATTGTCCTATGGTAATGTTCCCGATCATTCCTTCTCCGCCTTGTTCACAGTGTCATGAACGCATTCCGGCAAATATTGCATGAGCTCATTCGCAGCCTGTTCAACTGTAAAAATGTTGTCATTCAGATAAGGGTGACGCTCTTTCAGCTCCTTCATAAGATATGTTATTTGAGGAGCTGACAATCCCTGGGATTCAAGTCTTTCTGTCTGTCTGAAGATATCGCACGGTTTCCCGTCCATAATGATATTTCCTTCTCCCATCACAATAATCCTGCCGACCAGCTTTGCAACATCTTCCATATTGTGTGAGACAAGCACTGCCGTTATGCCCTTGCTCCTGTGAAGGCCGGCCACCATTCTAAGAATTGCGTCCCTGCCCTCCGGATCAAGGCCTGCCGCAGGCTCATCAAGTATAAGGACTTCGGGATCGGTGACTATTATACCCGCTATGGCTACCCGCCTTTTTTGGCCTCCGGACAATTCAAAGGGTGATTTATCAAGTATGTCAGTGCTTAACCCGACTGCCTCAAGTGCTTCGCCCACTTTCTCCCTTATGCCGGTTTCAGGATATCCTGCTTTGATCAGTCCAAATGCCACATCCTTTAATACTGTTTCTTCAAAAAGCTGGTGTTCGGGATATTGAAAAACCAGACCCACATGCCTTCTGAGTTCTTTTAATCCTTTACCCTCGGTTTCAGTCCCGTTAATAAGCACCCTGCCCGAAGCCGGTTTTAACAGCCCGTTGAAATGCTGTACCAGAGTAGTTTTCCCCGATCCTGTATGTCCGATGACAGCAGTAAACTCGCCTTTAAAAATTTTAAGTGAAACTCCTGACAATGCATGTTTTTCATAGGGAGTTCCCTTCATATATGTAAATGAGAGATCCCTCGTTTCGATTGCCGGAGCAGTACCCTTTTTATCATTCGGGTATCTGTTTTCATTCTCTGCACTCCGATCACCAATACCGTAAGCCGTATCTCCTTTGCTGCTGACCGATCCAGCTTCTTTGCCCCCGCTGTCTGGCAGGGTCCTGCCGCTCATTCCATTTGCGGCATCAAGGCATTCCGCTATGCGAGTCACCGCTTCATCCTTCCCTGTAACTCCTGTCGGATCGATGCTTACTCCTCTCTGTAAAAGTATATGGAGCAACTCGGCAGGTTGTGGCATGCTCATACCACATTTTTTCAGCATTACGGGATCTGAGAATACCTGTGCCGGGGTACCGTCAATTACAGCCTCTCCATTATCCAGGACTATTATCCTGTCCGCCATTGCGGCTTCATCCATGTGATGCGTGATGAGTATTAACGTCATCCCCTGCTCTTTATTCAGCCTTCTGATAAGCTTCATGACTTCTCTTCGGCCTATCGGATCAAGCATCGCCGTAGCTTCGTCCAGTATCATGCAGGCTGGTTTTATCGCCAGGAGCCCTGCGATTGCAACTCTCTGTTTCTGCCCGCCCGAAAGCAGGTGGGGCGCATGTTTTTTATATTCCTTCATATGGACGCTTTCCAGCGCCTCCGAAACCCTGACGGATATTTCAGCCGGCTCGATCCCGATATTTTCAGGTCCGAAGGCGACATCCTCCTCAACAGTAGTACCTACGATCTGGTTATCAGGATTCTGGAATATCATTCCGGCAGTCTTCCTTATTTCCCATACCGCCGTTATGTCAGCTGTATTCAAGCCGTTTACGAACACTTCGCCTTTCACGGGTATAAGCAGGGCGTTGAGCAGCCTTGCAAATGTTGATTTCCCGGAGCCATTCCTGCCGATGACAGCCGTAAATCCACCCCTCTTCACTGACAGTGTCAGCCCGTCGATGACCATTTCGGCTTCTTCAGGGACGGTTGCCGTACTGTCCCTGTTTTCATAAGCGAAATAAACATTATCAAGACGGATTATTGAGTTGTCTTCATCATTGTTTTTCATATCCCCTGATGACAAAAAAGGCGGACAATGCAGTCCGCCGAATTTTGATCCTTTTTCAGTTAAGTTATACCGCATCGGTTCAGGATAAAGTTTTCCGGTTGCTTATTTTCCTGTTACAGCAGTTCAAGAAGGACCATCTCTGCGGAATCCCCTCTTCTCGGACCCAGCTTATATATCCTCGTATAACCGCCGTTCCTGTCCTTATATTTCGGAGCTATCTCATCAAGAAGCTTATTTGCCAGATTAAGGTTCTCACCTTTTTCATTTTTTGCCTTGTAAAGCCACTTTATAGCCTGTCTCCTGATGTGGAGCCTTGCCGGGTCGTCAACTGTTGACATGTCGGTTTTGACCTCTCTTACGACAACATCATATCTCTTGTCGTTTTTAGACGTCGCTCCCTTTGTCATTTTTTTCCCTCCGCCGTCAAGTTTGGCAGAGCTTACCTTTATCTGCCTTGATGTGTAATTGCCGGTCACTTTTTTTGCTTTTGTAATAAGTTTCTCGGCGATATCGCTGACTTCCCTGGCCCTCGCCTCTGTTGTTTCTATCCTGCCACTGATAAATAATGCCGTAACCTGGTTTCTCAGTATTGCCATCCTCTGATCAGTAGGCCGGCTTAATTTTCTTTGCAGCCCCATTTCATTTCCTCCTGCATGTATTGATGTTATTGTTCTTCCGTTGATGTAAGGGCAAGACCAAGTCCCTCGATCTTCTGCAATACCTCTTCAAGAGATTTGCGCCCAAGGTTTCTGACCTTCATCATGTCGTCTTCGGTTTTGTTTATAAGGTCTTCCACAGTGTTTATCCCCGCCCTCTTAAGGCAGTTATATGACCGTACTGAAAGATCCAGCTCCTCTATTGTCATTTCCAGGACACGTTCCTTTTTGGTTTCCTCTTTTTCAACCATTATTTCGGTGTCTCTGGCACGGTCAGATAAGTCGATAAACAGATTAAAATGCTCGTTTAGTATCTTGGCTGCCAGGCTGACAGCTTCATCAGGCTTGATGCTGCCATTCGTCCAGACTTCCAATGTAAGCTTGTCATATTCGGTATACTGCCCGACACGCGTGTTCTCAACCGTATAATTAACTTTCCTGACCGGCGTGTAAAGAGAATCTACCGGTATATCTCCGATAGGCTGAGACTGCTGCTTGTTTTTGTCAGCCTGTACATATCCTCTTCCCTTATTGACAACAAGCTCCATATAAAACTTGCTTTCGTCACTGAGAGTCGCTATATGCATATCCGGGTTGAGTATTTCAATATCGGCATCGGCCTTTATATCGCCGGCCTTTATTTCCCTGGCGCTTTCAGCTTCTATATAAATCGTTTTTGGTCCGTCACTGTGCATCTTGAGCGACAGGCCTTTTATGTTCAGTATTATTTCTGTAACGTCTTCAACAACTCCGGGAATAGTGGAAAATTCATGCAGCACCCCGTCGATCCTGACGTTTGTGACCGCCGCGCCCGGCAGTGAGGAAAGAAGTATCCTTCTCAGAGAATTTCCCAAGGTTATCCCATAGCCTCTTTCAAGAGGTTCAACAACAAATTTCCCATACATGTTGTCATTGCTGACCGCTGCGCTTTCGATTTTTGGTTTTTCGATCTCGATCACTTGTAACCCTCCGTTTCGTTTTATGCCATAAGCGGCATTACTTCGAGTACAGCTCTACTATGAGGTGCTCTTTGATGTCAATGTCTATGTCTTCCCTGGAGGGCAGAGTTAAAACTTTGCCCGTAAATGTCTCAGGGTCATAATCCAGCCATTTGGGTACAGCCTTGCCGCCTGCGATCTCGCTTACTGATTTGCTCTTGGGCGACTGCCTGAGCTTTTCAGTCATACATATAACATCGCCTTCTTTTAATATATAAGAAGGTATGTCCACTTTGGCGCCGTTGACTGTGAAGTGCCCATGCCTGAGAAGCTGTCTGGCCTCAGGCCTTGAAGTCGCCATCCCCAGCCTGTGCACAACATTATCCATCCTGAGTTCAAGGATCTGAAGCAGATTTTCGCCGGTAACACCCTTTTTGCGGACAGCAGCTTCAAAATAATTCCTGAACTGGCTTTCAAGCACTCCGTAAAACCTTCTGGCTTTTTGTTTCTCGCGCAGCTGTATCCCGTACTCTGAAACCTTTTTCCTCTGCTGTCCGTGCTGGCCGGGAGCGTATTGTCTCTTGGAAATTGCGCATTTATTAGTATAGCATCTTTCCCCTTTCAGGAAAAGTTTTTCTCCCTCTCTCCTGCATAGTTTGCAGGACGAGTCAGTATACCTTGCCATTAATATTGACCTCCTGTCTGTCTGTCCGCGATGCGGATGCGATAAAATATTCCTGGTATTGCTAAAGGTGAAGCGGCTGTCATTTCTCAGACCCTTCTTCTTTTGGGAGGTCTGCAGCCGTTATGCGGGATAGGAGTGACATCCTTGATGAGGCTCACTTCAAGCCCTGCAGCCTGAAGCGCCCTGATAGCGGCTTCTCTGCCTGATCCCGGTCCCTTTACATATACTTCAACAGTTTTCAGTCCATGTTCCATAGCCGCTTTGGCAGCGGTCTCAGCCGCCATTTGAGCGGCAAACGGGGTGCTCTTCCTTGAGCCCCTGAATCCCAGCCCTCCGGAGCTTGCCCACGAAAGAGCGTTTCCTGCTGTGTCTGTAAGCGTTACAATAGTGTTATTAAAACTGGACTGTATATGTGCCGCCCCGCGGTCGATATTCTTACGTTCTCTTTTTTTCCTGGTTACTTTTTTTGTTGCTGCAGCTTTGGTTGCCATTTAAATATGCCAGCCTCCTCTATGTTTTCTTTCTCTGAACGCCAACTGTCTTAACCGGTCCTTTTCTGGTCCTGGCATTGGTCTTTGTCCTCTGCCCTCTGACCGGTAATCCCTGACGGTGTCTGCGTCCCCTGTAACATCCTATTTCGGTAAGGCGCTTTATGTTAAGAGCAACTTCTCTGCGGAGATCGCCCTCAACCTTGAATTCCTTATCGATAATCTCTCTGAGTCTGCTTATTTCATCATCTGTCAGGTCTCTGATCCTTGTGTCAGGACTTACACCTGTTTTTGCCAAAATCTCGTTGGATTTAGATCTGCCTATCCCGAATATATAGGTGAGCCCTATTTCCACTCTCTTTTCCCTTGGCAGGTCAATTCCGGCGATACGCGCCATCTTCAAATACACCTCCGTTTGGTTGTTGCCGCATTTTTTTTGTCCTGCAGCAATCCTATTCTCCGGCTGCCTTGCCTGCAGCCTGTTTCACGATTCCAGCAGCCCGGCTTTGTCCGGTCGGGGAGGGCTTCGGTTGGAGCTCCTCCTCCCGCAGCTTTACAGGTATGCCGCTGAATTTGTATATATAAACACCCCGGGTCGTACAACTTAGAAAACCTGTCGTACGCAGCCGCCCCGGGCAGTTGTTTCCGCTTGTAACGCCTTATCCCTGCTTCTGCTTATGCTTCGGGTTATCACATATAACCCTTACACTGCCTTTTCTTCTTATTATTTTACACTTCTCGCACATCTTCTTGATAGACGGCTTGACTTTCATTATTTCGTCCTCCATTTTATCCTTCCCCGCGACAGGTCATACGGAGAAAGTTCTACCGTGACCTTATCACCGGGCAGTATTCTTATGAAATTCATCCTCAGTTTTCCGGAAATATGGGCCAGGATCTTATGCCCATTTTCCAGTTCGACCTGAAACATCGCGTTTGGCAATGATTCCAGCACTTTACCTTCAACCTCTATAACATCTTCTTTCGACAAAACCTTTAAGCCTCCCTGGTTTTTATTTGCTTTCTTTTAAGTCCGGCTGCCGCTGAACCCGCGCAAAGCCTTTCTTATTTCAGCATCCGTAACCTCGTTTTTACTCTTAAGCTTTGTTTCAATAACGCCTATTATATCACCGGTCGGTATAAGGTGCTTCAATTTTTTCAGTTTGGCTTTATCCGCCTTCCTGAGCTTTCCGTCCGCTATCCTGACATACTCCATTTCAGGATCTTCACAAACCTCAAGTACTATAAAAACCCTTCCTTTATCTCTTCCGGCCTTTGAATATACTACCTGGCCGGGAACTACTTTATACATTATATACCTCTATATTGTCAATATCTCAGGTTTCCCACCGGTCACAGCCACAGTATTTTCATAATGAGCCGAAAGCTTTCCGTCAAGAGTCCTCACAGTCCATCCGTTGTCTGTGACCTTCACCTGGAAACCACCTTCGTTTACCATGGGCTCAATGGCAAGTGTCATGCCTTCCTGTATCCTGGGGCCTCTCCTGCCGGTATTGTAGTTTGGTATCTGAGGCGGCTCATGAAGCTCTTTTCCAATACCGTGCCCCACATAATCCCTGACTGCTGAAAACCCGTTCTGCTCTACATAAGCCTGTACTGCGGCTGAAACGTCGGATATTCTCCTTCCGGGCACAGCTTCCTCAATACCCCTGCGGAAGCTTTCTTCTGTTACCCTGATCAGTCTTGCGGCAGTTTCGGTTATGTCCCCGACAGCAAATGTCCTTGCCGCATCAGCGTGATACCCTTCAAGATAAGTCCCGACGTCTATGCTCAGGATGTCACCATCTCTTAAAACTGTCCTGTCAGGTATCCCATGTACTACCTGGTCATTCAGAGAGGCACATATACTCGCAGGATACGGCGCTGTTCCGGGCATCCCCCGGTATCCTTTAAACGACGGTATTGCGCCTCTTCTTCTTATACAGGCTTCAGCGGCTCTGTCGAGCTCTATAGTCTCAACTCCGGGCTTAGCCATCCCGGCAATAATGTCGAACACTTCCGCAATAATTTTACCGGCATTTCGTATAAGAGCGATCTCTCTTTGTGATTTCAGTGTAATCACCTGGTATGGCCCCGTACTTCGCTCATGATCCTGTCGTGGATCCCGGTGATGTCCCCGGTCCCGTTCACAGTCACAATGACGCCTTTATCACTATAATGACTGATCAGCGGCTTTGTCTGAAGATGATAGGTCTCTATCCTCTTTACGACAGTTTCATAGAAATCATCCTTGCGCTGCAACACTCTGGCGGAACATTCCCTGCAGATTCCCCCTTCAAGCGGCGGATTGCTTTTTTTGTGGTAATTCGCCCCGCAGGATGGGCATACCAGCCTCCCCGATATCCTGTCTATAACCTCTGCATCAGGCACATCGATATTCAATGCGATGTCGACCTTGCGTCCCGTCTCTCCAAGCAGCGAATCAAGCATTTCAGCCTGAATCATCGTTCTTGGAAATCCGTCAAGCAGAAATCCGTTTTTGCAGTCCTTTTCTCCGATCCGGCCCTTCACTATCCCAAAAGTAACGTCATCCGGCACAAGCTTTCCCTGTTCAATATGGTCCGCTGCAGTCTTCCCCAGCTCAGTGCCTTCTTTTATGGCATTCCTGAAGATGTCTCCGGTCGAAATGTGCGGTATTTTAAGGCGCTCAGAAAGCATTTTTGCCTGTGTGCCTTTTCCTGCTCCCGGAACACCCAAAATAACAATATTCATTTTACAGTGTTCCTCCTTCCATCTGCAGAAAAATTTCAACCATGCTGTCCCTCTGCAGATCCCTTACGCAACGCGTCGCCTCCTGATTACTCAAGGAATCCTTTATAATGCCTCATCAGCATCTGGGACTCCATTTGCTTTATGGTATCAAGGGCAACATTTACAAGTATGAGCACCCCGGGGCCGGCGAACCATATACCCTGGATTTTTGTAGCATATCCCAGTATGGCCGGCAGTATCTGTACTAACGCCAGGAAAAGGGCTCCAAACCATGTTATCCTGTTAAGTACCCTGGATAAATAGTCTGAAGTAGGCTTTCCGGGTCTTATTCCGGGGATGAATCCGCCGTTCTTTTTCATATTGTTGGCAATTTCTATAGGATTAAACTGTATCATCGTATAGAAAAAGGTGAAAAACACGACCAGCAATGCCGAAATAAGCGAATAACTCAGGTGGTTGGGCCATTCCATGAAGAAATCCACGATCTTGCTTTCAGATCCTATCCCGAAATACCCTACTATCGTAGATGGGAACATCATTATGGACATGGCGAAAATTATGGGGATAACTCCGGCGAGGTTAACCTTGATAGGTATGTGAGTACTTTGCCCGCCGTACATCTTCCTGCCGATGACCCTTTTTGCATATTGTACAGGTATCCTTCTCTCAGCCTGCTGCACCCAAACCACTGCAGCGATAACAACTACAAAAAGTGCTGCTATAAGTATAAGGGAAGCAATCCCAAACAGGCCTGCTCCAAGCCTTCCAAGCCTGTAATACTCAAACAGGGTCGCCACGCCCGAAGGTCCTCTGGAAACTATCCCGGCAAAGATAATAAGCGATATGCCATTTCCTATGCCATATTCGGTTATCTGCTCTCCGAGCCACATCAGGAAGGCTGTTCCGGCTGTGAAAGTCAGAGTTATCGTAATGAAGCTGAGTATGGACCTTCCGCCGACTATCGAGCTTCCTAATCCGAAATAAAGTCCGGTTGCCTGAACAAATCCAAGTATTACAGTACCGTAGCGTGTCCATTGGGCCAGCTTTTTCCTGCCTTCCTCTCCTTCCTTTGCCAGCTGCTCGAGTTTGGGGATCGCAACTGTCAGAAGGTTCATTATAATTGAAGAGTTGATGTACGGGGTGATGCTCATTGCGAAGATAGTTGCCAGCTTGAATGCGCCGCCGGTTATTATGTCTATGAATCCGAACAGAGAGCCTCCCTGTTCGACCAGCGCTGCAAATGCTGCCGGATCCAGTCCGGGGACAGGAATAAACGACCCCATTCTGAAGACCAGAAGCAGTGCGATAGTATAGAAGATTTTTTTGCGCAAATCAGGTATTTTCCAGGCATTACCTATGGTTTCAAGCATCCCGGCCATTTATACCACCTCTGCCTTTCCTCCTGCAGACTCTATCTTTTCTGAAGCCGACTTCGTAAATTTTGCTGCTTTTACTGTCAGTTTTTTGCTAAGCTCGCCGTTGCCAAGAACCTTCAATCCGCTCAGTTCCTTTTTAATGACATTCTTCTCCATAAGAAGCTCTGCTGTTACAACGGTATCTTCATCAAAGGCCTCAAGGTCTGATATTTTTATGATTGCATATTCCTTAGCAAATCTCTTGTTGTTGAATCCTCTTTTGGGCATCCTTCTGAATAACGGCATCTGGCCGCCTTCAAATCCGGGTCTGACTCCGCCTCCCGCACGTGCGTTCTGGCCTTTATGGCCTCTGCCGGCAGTTTTCCCATTGCCTGAGCCCGGGCCTCTGCCCTTTCTTTTAGGTGCTTTTGTATTTGGATATGATGACTTTAGTTCGCCTAAATTCATGAGTTTTCCTCCTCGCTATATCTCTTCCGCAGATACCAGATGTGAAACTCTGTTGATCATTCCTCTGATCTGAGGGCAATCTTCCTGTTCCACATAACTGCCGATTTTCTTCAGTCCAAGAGCCTTTACGGTAGCCACCTGTTTGATCTTGGCCCTGTTTATACTCTTAACCAGTGTTATTTTTAACTTCGCCATAAGAAAAGGCCCTCCTTACGCCATTATTTCTTCGATACTTTTACCACGGAGCCTGGCGACATCCTCATCCTTCTTCAGCTGTGAGAGTCCGTTCATTGTCGCATTTACCATATTTGTAGGATTGTTTGAGCCAAGCGATTTGGTTTTTATGTCATGGATCCCCGCAAGCTCAAGGACAGCCCTTACAGCTCCGCCCG
Source organism: Eubacteriales bacterium (assembly GCA_028717405.1). Lineage (GTDB taxonomy): Bacteria > Bacillota > Clostridia > JAQUNY01 > JAQUNY01 > JAQUNY01. The sequence goes on along the minus strand of JAQUNY010000003.1, from coordinate 16,856 downwards.
CTATTACTCCGGTTCCTTCCCCTGCCGGTTTGAGGAGGACTTTACCCGCTCCGTAATCCCCTATAGCCTCGTGAGGTATAGAAGTCTCAACAAGCGGAACTTTTATGATATTTTTCTTTGCCTCTTCTATCCCTTTTCTTATTGCGTCGGGTATTTCCGCCGCTTTACCGGTGCCTGCGCCCACATGCCCGTTCTCATCTCCAACAACTACAAGCGCGCTGAACCTGAAATTTCTTCCGCCCTTGACAACCTTGGTGACACGGCCTATGTTAACAACTTTTTCTTTAAGCTCTCCCAATGCATTAGCGTCAATTCTCTGCATTTGTATGCCTCCGCTCCTTAAAATTCCAATCCTTCTTTTCTTGCTGCTTCGGCAAGTTCTTTGATCCTGCCGTGATATATATATCCGCCTCTGTCAAAAACTACTGCCTTTATGCCTTTTTCAGTCGCTCTTTTTGCTATCATTGCGCCAATTTCGGCAGCTGCGGCTTTATTTCCGCCATAACTTTTTTTGCTTTTATATTCCTCGTCCAGTGTAGAAGCAGAAGCGACGGTGATGCCTGCTGTGTCGTCGATTATCTGTGCATAAATATGCTTCAGGCTCCTGAAAACATTAAGGCGCGGTCGCTCGGAGGTTCCTTTCACCTTTTTCCTGATCCTTGCATGTATCCTGCTTCTGATTTTATTCTTGTCTGTCATTTTATTCATAATTCAAACCTCCCTCCGCTACTTGGCCGTCTTGCCGGCTGTCTTGCCTTCTTTGCGCCTGATGTTCTCGGTCTCATATTTAATGCCCTTGCCCTTGTAAACCTCAGGCGGCCTCTTCATCCTGATCTTGGCAGCAGTTTCGCCAACAAGCTGTTTGTCCATTCCTTTTACTATTATCTTGTTCGGAGCCGGCACATCGATCGTTATCCCTTCAGGCTCGGTCATTTCGACAGGATGCGAATATCCGAGTGTCATCACAAGCTTGTTACCCTGTTTCTGAGCCCTGTAGCCAACCCCGTTGACTTCCAGTGCTTTTTCAAATCCTGATGAAACTCCTGTTACCATATTGTTTACAAGTGTTCTTGTCAATCCATGGAGAGACTTATGGAGCTTCCCATCAGTGGGCCTTTCAATATTTATACTTCCGCTCTCTACTTTGATTAACATTTCATTATGAAATTTTCCGGTCAGGGAGCCTTTTGGCCCTTTTACACTAAGCCTGTTCCCTTCCTCCAGTTTTACCTCTACTCCGACGGGGAGGATTACAGGCATTTTCCCGATCCTTGACACTTTACTACCTCCGGTTCTTAAAATTGTGAGCTTTAAGCCCTTTTCAGAATCTTGAACTCAACCGTATTACCATATGAAGGCAAGGACTTCTCCTCCTACGCCTTCTTTTCTTGCATTTCTGTCCGTCATTATCCCTCTGGACGTGGAAATGATTGCAACCCCCAGGCCACCAAGTACTCTGGGGAGTTCCTCTCTGTCCGCATATACCCTGAGGCCCGGCTTGCTAATCCTCTTTAGGCCTGTAATGGTAGACTTCTTGTTCTCCGCGTACTTCAGCATTACTTTCAAAACGCCCTGTTTACCATCAGAAATTTCCTGAAAACCTCTGATATAGCCTTCTGCGTACAAAATTTCGGCTATGGCTTTCTTAAGCTTTGATGACGGTATTTCAACTGTTTCATGTTTTGCGGAGCTCGCATTCCTTATCCTGGTAAGCATATCCGCAATCGCATCTGTAATCTGCATACTTCGAACCTCCTTCCAAATAGGTGTTACCAGCTTGCCTTCTTAAGTCCCGGTATCTGGCCTTTATAAGCCAGCTCCCTGAAGCATATCCTGCAAACCCCGAATTTCCTGATATAAGCGTGAGGTCTTCCGCAGAGCTTACATCTGCTATACGACCTGCTGCTAAACTTCGGGGTCCTTTTTTGCTTTATTATCATGCTCTTCTTGGCCATGACCTACCTCCTGATTAATTCTGGCTGAAAGGCATACCTATCAGTCTCAGCAATTCCCTTGCTTCTTCATCGCTTTTTGCGGTTGTCACAAACGTTATATCCATACCTCTGATCTTGTCTATCTTGTCATAAACTATCTCGGGAAATATCAGCTGTTCCTTGATGCCCACAGTGTAATTGCCCCTGCCGTCGAAGGAATTTGCCGGAACCCCCCTGAAGTCTCTTACCCTTGGAAGAGCAACATTAACAAGCTTGTCAACAAACTCATACATTCTTTCTCCCCTGAGTGTTACCTTGCAGCCTATGTTCATACCTTCCCTCAGTTTAAACGCAGCCACCGACTTCCTTGCCTTTGTGACTACCGGCTTCTGTCCCGATATTATTGTCATATCGCTGACAGCACCGTCCATAGCCTTCGGGTTATCTTTCACTTCGCCGACGCCCATGTTGATAACGACTTTTTCAAGTTTTGGTACTTGCATGACACTGTCATAATTGAATTTTTTCATCAGTGCCGGTGCAAATTCCTCTTTATATCTGTCCTTTAGCCTTGACATTATATTTACAGCTGCCTCCCTTCATCAAGCCAGTTACTTGCTTCCTGATACTGTATCTATTGTTTCCCTGCATTTCTTGCAATATCTGATTTTTTCTCCGCTTTCAAGTATCTTTTTCCCGGTTCTTGCAGGCTTCCCGCATTTTTCACACACCAGCATCACATTTGAGCTGTGCACCGGGGCCTCCTTTTTAAGGATACCGCCCTGCTGCATCTGATTTTTGGGCTTTGTGTGCCTGCCTGCAATGTTGATGCCCTCAACAACGACCTTGCTTTTATCCGGAATAACCTCAAGTATCTTGCCTTTCTTCCTTGCATCTTTTCCGGCTATAACGACGACTGTGTCGCCTTTTTTTACATGCAGCTTATTTGCCATACCGAAGCACCCCTCTCAAATTACTTCCGGCGCCAGAGAAAGGATTTTCATAAAATCCTTGTCCCTCAGTTCTCTTGCTACCGGGCCAAAAATACGTGTCCCTCTCGGATTCATATCATCCCTGATGATGACTGCCGCATTCTCATCAAATCTTATATAAGAACCATCAGGTCTTTTCTTTCCTTTTTTTGTCCTTACTATTACGCACCTGACTACCTCACCTTTTTTCACTACCCCGCCAGGCACCGCTGCTTTGACGGAAGCAACAATCACGTCTCCTATGTTGGCATACTTTCTGCGTGTTCCGCCAAGTACTTTTATACACATAACTTCCTTTGCGCCGGTATTGTCGGCGACCTTCATCCTTGATTCAACCTGGATCATATCAACCTCCGATTATTTACCTGGCTTTCTGAATAATCTCAACGAGCCTCCAGCATTTTGTTTTGCTGAGAGGTCTTGTTTCCATGATTTTTACCTTGTCGCCTATACCGCACTCGTTATTTTCATCATGAGCCATGATTTTCTTTGTTCTTTTAACAACTTTTTTGTAAAGTGGATGCTTTACACTTGTAGTAATGGCCACAACTATCGTCTTTTCTGCCTTGTTGCTGACCACATCTCCTGTTCTCGTCTTTCTAAGACTTCTGTCCATCCGCTTGTTCTACCTCCTTTTAAAGAGTTTCAGTCTACGATCCCCTTTATCTCCCTTTCCCTGATGACAGTTTTTACCCTGGCGATGTTCTTCTTCACATCCTTCAGTTTCATGGGATTGTCAAGCTGGTTTGCCGCAAGCTGAAACCTTAGCTTGAATAATTCAGACTTCAGTTCGGTCAACTCACCGAACAATTCAGACCTTGTCATTTCTCTTACATCATTGGCTTTCATTCGCTTCACCACCTATGCTGTTTTCACGGGCAACTATTTTGCATCTGATAGGCAATTTATGCATCGCAAGCCTCAACGCCTCTCTTGCTGTCTCTTCGGTCACTCCCGCTATTTCGAACAATACCCTGCCCGGCCGGACTACAGCCACCCAGTACTCCGGAGCGCCTTTACCGCTGCCCATGCGCGTCTCCGCAGGTTTTTTGGTCACAGGCTTATCAGGGAATATCTTGATCCATACCTGACCGCCCCTTTTTATAAATCTTGTCATGGCTATCCTGGCAGCCTCTATCTGATTGCTGGTTATCCATGCCGGCTCCATTGCCTGCAGCCCGTAATCACCATCGGACACAACATTGCCTCTGTATGCGCATCCTTTCATTCTGCCGCGCTGCACTTTCCTTCTTTTGACCCTTTTGGGCATCAACATGACTATTCTCCTCCTTCCGCCTTCTTTTCGTTTTTAACGGCAGGAAGTACTTCTCCTTTATATATCCAAACCTTGACGCCAATTTTGCCGTAAGTCGTGTTGGCCTCCGAAAAACCGTAATCTATGTCCGCCCTCAACGTCTGGAGGGGTATAGTCCCTTCATGATAATGCTCTCGCCTTGCTATCTCAGCTCCTCCGAGCCTGCCTGCAACGGCAGTCTTGATACCCTTGGCGCTCATTTTCATGGTCCTTGACATCGCCTGCTTCATAGCACGCCTGTAAGAAATCCTTTTTTCAAGCTGCGATGCTATTCCTTCAGCCACAAGCTGTGCATCCATTTCTGGTGTTCTGATTTCAGTGATGCTTACCTGGACCTTCTTGCCGGTTATTGCTTCCAGTTCCCTGGTAAGCTCATCGATGCCTGTGCCCCCTTTGCCTATGACAAGACCGGGCTTGGCTGTGTTTATATTGATCCTGATCCTGTTGGCAGCCCTCTCTATTTCAATTCTCGAAATACCGGAAATATACAGTTTCTTTTTTATATGCTTTCTTATTTGCACGTCTTCTATCAGCAAGTCACCAAAAGTCTTGCTGTTTGCATACCATTTTGTATCCCAGTCCTTTATGATCCCTATCCTGAGTCCGTGCGGATTGACTTTCTGCCCCATTATCCGGCCCCTTTCCTTTTATTTCTTCTCTTTTAGAACAAGAGTAATATGGCTTGTTCTTTTTCTTATCCTGTTGGCCCTTCCCTGTGCTCTGGGCCTTATCCTCTTCAGCGTGGGTCCCTGGTTTGCATAGGCTTCGGCAACAAAGAGCTTCTCCGCATCAAGGTTGTTATTGTTTTCAGCATTTGCTTCAGCAGATTTCATAAGTTTATATAGTATCTCAGATGCTGCTTTGGGCGTGTACTTTATGATGGCATAGGCCTCTTCTATCTTCTTGTCTCTTATGAGATCAAGAACTACCTTGACTTTTCTGGACGAAATACGGGCATATTTGAGTTCTGCCCTGCCCTCATCCTTTCCTATCCCAAGGACTTTGCGCTCTTTCTTTGTGAGCAGTTCGGGTTTTCGTGACTTACTACTGATCTTGTTATATTCCCCGATCAATATATCTTTATTATCCAAGAGTTCCTCTTTGGATTTTACATTTTTTTCCACTTGGTTACCTCCCTTATACCCTGTTCATCCTACTTCAGCGCCGTAGACTTCTCAGTTCTGTTCCCGTGCCCTCTGAAAGTCCTGGTCGGTGCGAATTCACCTAGCTTGTGCCCCACCATCTCATCAGTAAGGTATACCGGCACGTGCTTTCTCCCGTCATGTACCGCAATGGTATGCCCCACCATCTCAGGGAAGATAGTCGAAGCCCTGGACCATGTTTTCATGACCTTTTTTTCATTTCTTTTATTCATTTCCTCAATTCTTTTAATCAACTTCTCTTGTACATATGGTCCCTTCTTCAGTGACCTGCTCATTTGCCAGGTCCTCCTTTCGGCTAAAGCATACGATTATTTGGCATTTCTTCTCTTTACTATAAATTTGTCTGTGCTGTTCTTCTTCTTTCTTGTCTTGTACCCCAGTGTAGGCTTTCCCCATGGTGTAACAGGACCTGGCTTGCCTATGGGCGATTTGCCTTCGCCGCCGCCGTGCGGATGGTCTACAGGATTCATTACTACGCCTCTCACTGTCGGTCTTATTCCAAGCCATCTTTTTCTTCCGGCTTTTCCTATACTTATGTTTTCACTTTCTATATTTCCAACCTGCCCGACTGTAGCCTTGCAGTTGATTTTGATAATCCTTACCTCACCTGACGGCAGTCTTACCTGTGCTTCCGTGTTTTCTTTTGCCATAAGCTGTGCTGCATTGCCGGCCGACCTGACAAGCTGTCCTCCCTTACCCGGCACCAGTTCAATATTATGTATCATGGTCCCAAGAGGGATTTTTTCAATAGGGAGCGTATTGCCCGGCTTTATGTCGGCTTTGGGGCCGGATTCTACAGTATCTCCCACTTTGAGTCCAACAGGCGCAAGTATATATCTCTTTTCTCCGTCTTTGTAGAATAAAAGCGCTATATTGGCGGTCCTGTTAGGATCATACTCTATTGCAGATACCCTGGCTTCTATCCCGTCCTTGTCTCTTTTAAAGTCAATTATCCTGTACTGCTGCTTTGCCCCGCCTCCGCGATGACGTACTGTTATTCTCCCGTACGAATTGCGGCCGCCTTTTCTGGTAAGGGGCTCAGTCAGGGATTTTTCCGGGGATTTCTTCGTTATTTCTTCAAATGTTGAAACCGTCATGGCCCTTCTTGCAGGCGAAGTCGGTTTATAGCTTTTTATCGGCATTTCCCGTCACTCCTTCTCTTATTGCGCCGCACCGAACTCATCAATGCTGGTCTTGTATTTTTTGTTGACGACTGTCTGTTTGCCGCCCTTTTCGATATATGTCTCAGCCTTCGGGTCAAGATCGATTTTCACTATTGCCTTCTTCCAGTCAGATGTTTTTCCAAGATGCACTCCGACTCTCTTTGGCTTGCCCTTGCAGTTGGCGATATTTACATTGACGACCTTAACATTGAAAAGGTGCTCTACCGCTTCTCTTACCTCTGTCTTATTGGCTTCTTTGTCGACAACGAATGTGTATTTTCCTGAAGCTATTTCGTTGTTGCTCTTTTCCGTTATATACGGTTTTATGATTATGTCCTGATAGGTTTTCACAGGGCGTACACCTCCCCGACTTTCTCGGCCGCCTCTTTTGTTATAAGAAACGACTTATGCCTTAATATGTCGTAAACATTGATGGTATTGATGAAAGCGATCTTGACTCCCTTAATGTTCCTTGCGGACCTCTCTACATTAAGATCTTTTCCGGCAAGAACAAGCAGTGTGGTTTCACCTGTTTTCAAGTTATCCAGCACCTGAGACATCCTTTTTGTTTTGATCTCTTCGAATTCAAACTTATCAAGGACCCTGATCTCTTTTTCAGCCACTTTCGACGTTAGTACAGATCTCAACGCAGCTCTTCTTTCTTTCTTGTTGATACTTGTGGAATAATCTCTCGGCTTTGGTCCAAAGATGATCCCGCCTTTGATCCATTGTGCCGAACGTATGCTTCCCTGTCTTGCCCTGCCGGTACCTTTCTGTCTCCAGGGTTTCTTTCCTCCGCCGCTTACTTCACCTTTTGTTTTTGCGGAGTGTGTCCCCTGTCTCATGTTTGCCAGCTGGCACACAACTGCCTGGTGTACAGAGTTTTCTTTTATTTCGGCGTTAAATACTTCATCATTCAGGTCTATGTCGCCGATAATATCTCCATTCATATTATAAAGATCAACTTTTGCCATTATAGCTCCTCCTTCTTTGCAGGTTATTTGCCGGATTTTACAGTGTTTTTAATCAGGAGCAACGCGCCCCTGGGACCCGGAACAGCTCCCTTGACTAAAAGGAGGCTTCTCTCCGCATCAACCCTTACCACATCAAGATTCAATACAGTAACATTTTCGAATCCCATATGCCCGGGAAGTTTCTTTCCTTTTAATACTTTTGAGGGGCTGGAGTTGGCTCCCATTGAACCTACCCTCCTGTGGTACATTGAACCATGGGTATCCTTCCCGCCCTTTTGTCCGTGCCTTTTAATATTTCCCTGAAAGCCCTTGCCTTTTGAAACACCGCTTACATCAACTTTTTCTCCTGCAGCAAACATGTCTTCAACTTTAATGACGCTGCCTGTGTCCATTGCAGAGATGTCTTCCAGCCTCAGCTCCCTGAGATATTTCATTCCTTTTAAGCCGCTGCCGGTAAACTGGCCTTGCTCCGGTTTGCTCAGTTTTTTTACATCCTTATCTTCGAATCCGATCTTCACCGCTTCGTAGCCGTCAGTTTCCAGTGTTTTTTTCTGAATAACGGCACAGGGACCTGCTTTTATCACCGTCACCGGTATGGCAAGCCCATCTTCGTTAAAAATTTGTGTCATCCCTATTTTTGTTCCGTAAATTGCCTTTTTCATATGATCCTTCTTACCTCCCGATGGTTATTGGTTCATGCTTTAGCCGAGCCGAATGTTTATATATCTGCCGGCATAACGGCCGCAGGAACTTGACCGCGCCCTGCCCTGGTCAGAGCTTTATCTCTATGTCGACCCCTGCAGGCAAATCAAGCCTCATCAGGGCATCAACAGTCTTCGGATTGGGGTAAAGTATGTCGATCAGCCTTTTGTGGGTCCTCATCTCAAACTGCTCCCTGGAATCCTTGTATTTGTGTGGCGCCCTCAGTATGGTGTAAATCTCCTTCTCAGTCGGAAGAGGCACCGGTCCTGATACCTGAGCTCCGGTCCTTTTGGCTGTATCCACAATTTTTTCTGCGGACTGATCAAGCAACTGATGGTCGAATGCTTTAAGCCTGATCCTGATCTTTTGTTTTTCTGACATCATCAAACCTCCCTGTAAAAGCTGTTTCACGCAGCTTTCATTGTACACTTCGCCGGGCGTATCATATCAAGCCATATAAAAACCCAGGAATCCTTGTTGGCCTGTTCGCCTGAAGCCTGGGCCCGCATCATCAGCGTTGCTTTCCTTTCCTCTGTCACTCCTGCATTGTCAATCGTCTGCCGCAACACCGCCGCAAAAGCGGAAATCGCATAAAAAACGACTTGAAAGGAACAACACACCAATACATAGTGACCTGTCGCCCGGTTTCACGAATCGGACATTCTCCGGAGAAACTACCTGCCATAACAGCAGCAACCTTCTCCATCACAGTCTGTCTTGTCACAACATTCAACATTTTACTACAGAATATTTTTCAATGCAAGTATTTTTTTTAATATCTCCAAGTCTTCTAAATATACTTTCTCAAGACTTTGGTTATATATCACACCTGCAGGATGATACAGCGGAAAAACATCTGATAAAATACAGACCTTATTTCTATCTCCTTCGCCGTCTGAAGAACTGAAAATTTTGCCATGTGCTTCACCAATCGTGATTTTCATATTGCCTGTAACGGCTCTGAGAGGTACATTCCCAAGTGTTACCGTTATCAATGGCTTTATGATGTCGATCTCTTTAATCAGATATTTTCTGTTCGCCTCTATTTCCCTGCTTTCCGCTGGCCTGTTTTTCTTGCGGCCGCTTTCGGGCGATACGCATGAAAGCCTGTATTTTATAGCATTTGTTATGAAAACAGTATCTCTGTCAAGACCTATTGTATCAAGAAATTTATCGAGTTTTTTGCCTGCCGCCCCGGAAAACGGCTTTGAGAGCTTCACTTCATCTCTTCCCGGAGCTTCTCCGATTAATATAACAGAAGCATCGGCATTGCCAAAACCCATGACAGTCTCGCGGTCCCGATATTCGTCAAGATACATGTTATATAGCGCCATAAGCCTGTCAGCCTTTGTTTCCGGCGCCTTTAATGATGCTGTTTCTGTCGCCCTGCCGTCTTCAGATCTCATTGTCATGCCCCGTCTGCTGCATAGAAACCATTTCAAGCATATCGAGCTTATTTTTTACTTTCTTCATATCTTCCCACATAAGTATTTTCTTTGATTCATCCCTCAGAAGCGCAGCCGGATGGAATGTCGGCATTATCGAAAAGCCTTTCCTCTCCGTCCAAGTGCCTCTTATAGCTGTGATCCTGGCCTTTTTGTCGATTATATACTTTGCTGCCGTAGCGCCCATGCATACTATTATTTTGGGCTTCACCAGCAGAACCTGCTTTCTCAGGTAAGGAAGGCAAAAACCGGCTTCAATATCTGATGGAGGACGGTTCCCCGGCGGTCTGCATTTCAGGATATTCGCTATATAGTATTTGTCTTCGCTTATCATAAGGGCTTCAAGCAACAGCTCAAGCAGCTGTCCTGCAGCCCCTACAAATGGTATACCCTGTTCATCTTCCTGCTGCCCGGGAGCTTCTCCTACAAGCATCAGCGGAGCCGATAAATTTCCCCTGCCTGTTACTGCATTTGTTCTTGTCTTCCCAAGAGGGCATTTAGTGCAGCTCCGGATCTGTTTTTCAAGATCATCCCACTCGTTCTTCACAAATATGCCCCCTTAACGCAAAAAAAGTCATTAAATATGACTCTTCTGCCGTTATTTACTGTAAATATGGTGGAGGGAGATGGATTTGAACCATCGAAGTCAGAGACAACAGATTTACAGTCTGCCCCCTTTGGCCACTCGGGAACCCCTCCTCTTAAAAGTCTCTGAAGCACCTGTCGTTTGCTTCACAAACTGTATTCTATATGTTACATCAGCGCCAAATCCTTGTCAACAAAAATTGCGATTCAAAAAATTGCGATTTACCTTCACCATAAAAACCTCAAAAGCTGTCATGCATCATAAAATCCACAATTTGTCAGATATTGCAGAACATTCTGTCAAACACTATGGAAGCAGCCGAGACAATATTCAAATCTTCAATCTTACTGCCTCCGAAAATACTTACATTATGAAGTCCTCTGGTGATGACTTTGCCCTCTGTCTCTTTCCGTATTTTTTCAACAAGTATCTCCGGCTTATACGAAATGTCTCCGGAAAGGATTATTGCCTCAGTTTCCAACAGGTTTATGCAATTGATAATACCAGCCGACAGATATCCCGCCTCCCTCCGGATAAGTTCAATGCATCCCTTATCGCCCTTTTCTGCTTTGTCTGCAATCTCCTGCCATCCTGAAACGGAAATGCCGCAGGTCCCGGCATATTTTAATATTGATGGTACCGATGAATACAGCTCCAGACAGCCTTTGTTCCCGCAATCGCATTCAGGCCCGTCAAAATCGATACTTGTGTGACCGATTTCACTGCCAAAACCGTCCGCTCCCCTGTAAAGCTGCTGATTCAGAACAATGCCGGCTCCTACCCCGGTAGTCACGGCAATAAGTACAAAACTATTGAACTTTGCTCCTCTGCCATAGTTTTTCTCGTAGAGTGCATAAGCATTTGCATTGTTTTCAAGGTTTACGGCAAAAGAAAAGCGGCTCATGAAAAAATCATTCATTCTGATATTGTGCCATTCATCAAAATTTGGGGGATTCAGTATCACGCCCTGAAATACATCAAGCGGCCCGGGTGCGCTTATTCCTGCGCCCCTTATCCTGCCTCTCCCGATATTATTGCGGGAAATGATCCTGTTGATGCTTTCCGCAATTTTTTCAAGAGACCCGTCAGCCTTGTCAGAACCTCCGAACAAAAAACCTTCTTTATCTCTGAGATTGCCTTTTATGTCAACCAGGCCTATATAGCAGCCCTCTCTGGTTATGTCGACACCAAATGCGAATGCGCCGTCGGGATTTATGTCGAGTATGACCGGTTTTCTTCCGCTGCTTGTATTACTTTTACCAGCTTCGCTTATTACTCCTGAACGTATCATGTCTTCAATTATTACTGTGACAGCTGCCCTGGTGAGTCCTATTTTATCTGACAGTTCAGCTCGTGACATGCTGTTGCGCAATATACTCTTCAATATCAGGCTTCTGTTGAATTTTTTTATATATCTGCTGTTTCTCGCTGATCTCATGGCTTTGATTCTTCCGGGAAGAGCAATACGGCTGCAATCATTTCCAGCGGCTCCTCACCCGTGTTTTCTATTGAATGTGACTCCCCGCCACCTGTTATGACAGCATCTCCGGCAGATAGCTTTCTTATAGTCCCGTTATCATTGACAGTCCCTGAGCCCTTAATAACATAGTATATTTCCTCTTCATCGACATGCTCATGCGTACCGATCGAACATCCGGGCTTGATCTCTATCCTGGCAAAAATCCTGCACTTGCTTCGCATTTCTTCCTTTGCAAATATGTGCGCGATATTTATCTCTCCCCTGCCTCCCCTCATTTCTTTCCTGGTTTCTGTAACCATGTCCGCAGATGATTTGATCATTTTCATAAACTCCTTACCGCTATTTTACAATAAAGTAATAATTATTTATGATTATAGCATTATCTCTGTAAAAAACAATAGCTATTGTTCACGATTGTAGCCGATTTTCAGTTGTGCACAGTTATGCTGCGTTTATTGTTCCCGATTCAATCGAGCAGGAGGGGCTGACTGAAAAGCCGCCCGACTTTCAAGTCGGGCGGCTTCTATTCTGGTGATCCATCGGAGATTCGAACTCCGGACACCTTGATTAAAAGTCAAGTGCTCTGCCAACTGAGCTAATGGACCTCATCAGGATTCTCTTAAAACAGACAGTTCTCAAACAGAAGAACCTTAAAACCAAATACAATTAATCATGATACATTACAAATTATTGTTTTGTCAATAAATTTTCGGAAAATCACCTTTATGAAAGCCCGCGTGAAGACCTGGGCAGACTTATATCAGGCGGATTATTGTATTTTCGCGATCTTTGCCGACTCCGATATATTTAACAGGGACACCCGCTTCAGCCTCAATCCTTTCAAGGAAATGTACAGCAGATGGAGGCAGCTGTGCATACTCTTTTATCTCAGATATGTCTTCATCCCATCCTTTGAACTCTTCGTAAACAGGCACACATTCTGCAAGTTCTTTCAGGCTGGCGGGAAAATTGTTCACCTTATATCCGTTTTTAATATAAGCCGTACAAATCCTGATCACGCCCCCATTCGCCGCTTTGCCAACCTTACCTATTGTGTCAAGGTGGTTGATGGCAAGAGAGGTCAGCCCATTGGTCCTGGCTGCATACCTGATCATGACCATATCAAGCCATCCACAGCGTCTTGGGCGACCTGTAGTTGTACCGTATTCCCATCCCAGTTCCCTGATCAGGTTTCCGGTCTCATTATCCTGTTCTGTCGGGAAAGGTCCGGTGCCAACTCTGGATGTATAAGCTTTCATCACACCTATGACTTCGTCGATATACCGCGGGGCTATGCCGGACCCTGTACATGCCCCTCCGGCTGTTGGATTGGATGATGTCACATAAGGATAAGTGCCGAAATCGAGGTCAAGGAATGTCGCCTGAGCTCCTTCAAGCAAAATATTCCTCCCCTCGGCAACAGCATGAAATAGATAATCATTTGTATCTGTGATATATTTCTCCAGTCTTCTTCCGTATCTGAGACAGGATTCTGTGATGCTGGCCGAGTCAAGTTCGGGGTGTCCATAGACCTTTTTCAGTATCTCGTTTTTTCTGCGGATCATCTCTTCAGCCTTCTGTCTGAACAATGCGGGATCCGCAAGATCGCACATCCTGATACCGCATCTTTCTGCCTTGTCCGCATATGCAGGCCCTATGCCTCTTTTTGTAGTTCCAAGGCTGCTTTCCCCGCGCCCGGCTTCCAGGAGTTCGTCCATTATCCTGTGGTAAGGCATGACCAGGTGTGCTCTGTCGCTGATAAGCAGTCCATCTGTGTCTATTCCTCTTGAATTCAGCTCGTCAAGTTCACCTGTCAGGACTTCGGGATCGATCACCACTCCATTGCCGATAATACATTTCCGGCCGCTGTGCAGGATACCGGAAGGCACAAGGTGCAAAGCATACCTGACACCTTCTTTGACTATGGTATGCCCTGCATTGTTACCTCCCGAATACCTGACTACTATATCGCTTTCCCGGGCAAGGATGTCTATATACTTGCCCTTGCCCTCATCTCCCCATTGTGTTCCAAGGACCACTTTCACAGACATTTGGTTTATCTCCGTTCAATAGCATCTCTATACGGCATTTTTTTGTGGATTATTTTGTTTTGCTTTCAAAAAAATCATTCAGCTCTTTAACCAGTTTTGCGGCATCAAGATCATGTATGGCACAAGCGTCTTCTATGCTTTCTCCGGTTGCAGACGGACAGCCAAGACAATGCAGGCCGTTTTTGAGGAATATGGGCACTGTGCCTTTATCTTTCATAAGGACCTCCGCGATTATCATATCCGATGTGATTTTTTCCATAATATTTTACCCCTTTCATTTATGTCATATTATATGTCATATAATTTCAGACCTGTCCGGTCTTCTTATAAATACCCGTAATACCTGATCCTGAACCGTAAAATAAAAAACACCCTGTCCCGGATTAACTGCTCTTTTATCTTTGCCCGACCGAATATAAATATTTGCTTCAACTGCAGGATATCCCGGCATACTTTTTCCTTCCTGTTTCGTACAGGTCATTTCCCCTGGAGTCGATTATAACGATCAGAGGGAACCTTGAAACTGTGATCCTCAGAAGAGCTTCAGGGCCCAGATCATCAAAAGCTACAATTTCAGCTGCAGTTATACATCTGCTTATCAGGGCCCCGGCACCTCCGGTAGCACCGAAATACACTGCCTTGTGCTCTGTTATGGCTTTCTTCACACTAACGTCTCTTATTCCTTTTCCAATCATGCCTTTCAATCCGATCTTCAGGAGCGCAGGCGTATAAACATCCATTCTGCCGCTGGTAGTAGGTCCTGCTGATCCACATATCTTTCCGGGGGGAGGCGGACACGGTCCTACATAATAAATCACCTGGTCTTTGATGTCGAACGGAAGCTTTTCACCTCTTTTAAGCATCTCAATGAGTCTACTATGTGCAGCATCTCTTGCGGCATATATTTGCCCGCTCAATTCCACAAGATCGCCTGCATTCAGACTCACTGCAGCCTTTTCAGTCAGCGGTGTATTTATTCTGATCAATATAAACGGCCCCTTCCATCCATTTCATTTCTTTGTCTTTTTCACTTTGCAGGCCTCTTAAACCAAAACAGCACTTTCAAATCAATGCTTCTGCATGTCTTGTAGCATGACAGCCGATATTTACCGCAACCGGCAGCCCTGCTATATGTGTAGCATAGACTTCAATGTTTACTCCAAGTGCAGTTATGCAGCCGCCAAGCCCCGAAGGACCAATTCCGGTCTTATTTATCCCACATAGCAATTCTTCTTCGAGCAGGGCGATCCTCCTGTCGCTATTTTTGCTCCCGACAGGCCTGAGAAGCGCTTTTTTTGAAATCAATGCAGCTTTTTCCATCGTTCCGCCAATGCCTACTCCAACAATAACAGGGGGGCATGGGTTTGGCCCTGCGTTTTCAACAGTCCTGTAAACAAACTCCTTTACTCCCTGAACCCCATCCGAAGGCTTAAGCATGCAAACCGCACTCATGTTTTCACTCCCAAAACCCTTTGGCGCTACAGTGATCCTGAAAATATCCCCCGGAATGATTTCATAATAGATTATTGCGGGTGTATTATCACCCGTGTTCACTCTGAAAAGTGGGTCTGCCACCACTGATTTTCTGAGAAAACCTTTTTTATAACCCCTTCTCACTCCTTCATTTATGGCATCTGCCATGCTGCCTCCCTCAATGTGGACTTCCTGCCCGATGTCAATGAAAATTACCGTCATTCCAGTATCCTGGCATATTGGCATGTTCTCTTTCAGGGCTATTTCCGCATTCAACATCAGCTGCTCCAGAACCTGTTTTCCCGCAGGCGAACATTCTCTGTCCAAACCGGCATTGAGCGCGCTTTTTATATCTTCGCTCAATATGCAATTTGATGAGATACATAGCTCTTCAACTTTATCTGTTATATCTGCCGTCCGGACTGTTCTCATAACCTTTGTGCTGACCTTTCTTTAAATCGAAAAGAACCGGTATGACAGATACCGGCTCTCTCGAAATAATATTACACTGCATTGGTTTTTACTGTCTGATGAATCGCTATAAGTGAATTACTCAAGTATTGTTGTTACAGTGCCTGCCCCAACTGTCCTGCCGCCTTCGCGGATAGCGAACTTAAGGCCTTCTTCCATAGCTATTGGTGTGATCAGCTTGGCTGTCAGCTCAATATGATCGCCGGGCATCACCATTTCGACACCTTCAGGCAATTCTATAACACCGGTAACGTCGGTCGTCCTGAAGTAGAACTGAGGCCTGTAACCATTGAAGAATGGTTTATGCCTGCCGCCTTCTTTCTCAGTCAGAACATAAACCTGGGCTCTGTAATGAGTATGGGGCTTTATAGACCCGGGCTTTGCCAAAACCTGCCCTCTCTCAACTTCGTTCCTCTGAATGCCTCTCAACAGCGCTCCGATGTTATCACCTGCAACAGCCTGATCAAGAAGCTTCCTGAACATTTCGACACCGGTCACAACAGTTTTTCTGGGTGCATCCATTAATCCGACTATTTCAACTTCATCGCCGACTTTAAGCACGCCTCTTTCAACCCTGCCCGTAGCTACAGTCCCGCGGCCTGTGATCGAGAAAACGTCCTCGATCTGCATAATGAAAGGCTTGTCTGTTGCTCTCTCAGGATCAGGGATATAACTGTCTACTGCCTCCATAAGTTCAAATATACATTTGTACTCCGGAGCGGCGGTATCTGTTGAAGCAGACTCAAGTGCTTTAAGCGCAGAGCCTCTGACAAACGGGATGTCATCTCCGGGGAAATTGTACTGGCTGAGCATTTCCCTGAGTTCCATTTCAACCAGCTCAATGAGCTCCTCGTCGTCAACCATGTCACATTTGTTGAGGAAAACTACAATATAGGGAACTCCGACCTGTCCGGAAAGCAGTATATGCTCTCTTGTCTGGGGCATCGGGCCGTCGGCAGCCGACACTACAAGAATTGCTCCGTCCATCTGGGCTGCTCCGGTGATCATGTTCTTAACATAGTCGGCATGCCCCGGGCAGTCAACGTGGGCATAATGTCTCTTGTCTGTCTCATACTCGACATGTGCCGTATTGATTGTGATCCCTCT
>JAQUNY010000002.1 GCA_028717405.1 Eubacteriales bacterium | reverse complement strand
GCAGCTGCAGTATGGAATAAATTCTGTGCCGCCAAAGGCGCTCCTGTCGGGATCGAATGGCTTGAATCCGTCAGAGAGTACGAAAAAAATGTGCTGTCTGAAAGATAGCACTACATTTGTCAAAATATTATACCCGGCACCGGAGCCCGGCGCCAGGATATCATTTATTGTATATCCTGATCTTTGGTACCGGATTTATGAGAGCCTGTTCGGCGGCATAGAGCTTTGCGTCCGCGTGCTCCTGGAAAAGCGAGCAGGGCACTGCCGCTGCAGGCTTGCCGTGAAGCACCTTTCTCAGTGCGCCGGCATTCCAGTCACGAGGCATGAGCATGCGGACCTTTGACGCATACCATATCTCTTTCATGCCCACTGTTATGCAATAGGGAGGTATGCCGTCGAGGTCCCCGCCGCAATTCATGAATGCGTTTATTGTCCTGGTTTCCCGGGACAGTTTCAGGATCCTTGACGGGAGCTTTCTGAAATCCTCGTTGCTTATATGTTCTCCGGGTTCCGGAGGCTCATTGAAAGCTATGTGGCCGTTTATGCCGACCCCGCCGAAGCACATATCCAGCTTGCCTGCCCTCAGGATTATTTCCCATATCAGGTCTTCTTTGCCCGGCTCCGGGAAGATCCGGTTTTCCGGTTTCAGGTTGAGTTCGCTGTCAACCAGTCCGTAAAATATCCGGTCCATTCCGCCCCTGAAGGATAGGGGGTGGGTTTTATCAATAAAGGCAGTCCCGTCGGCTGTCAGATATTCGTCCATGTTAATAAAACAGCATTCCCTGAGGCTGAGCCTGTATTTATTGATGAGCCATACAAGCCTGCTGTAAGGGCCAAGTGGCCCATAAGGAACGATCATGACCGTCTTTTCCCTTTTACGGTTGTTTTCCTTGATGAGGTCGAAAACCTCGATTGCCATTTTCCAGTAGAGGTCCTGTTCGGTTTCACAAACCTCCAGCCTGATCCCTGACCCCCTGCCAAGTTCGGCTGGTGGTATAAGGTTCAGATCATTTTGTAACAGAAGATTATTGACAGTCATATTTTTATTCCTCCAGATATATTTATATTTCAACTTGTAACATTTTAACCTGTTAAAATGTAGCATCTCCCATGAAAAGTTCGTCACAGACTTTATTCAGAGAAAATATGGAGGGGGTCGTATCTTTGCGCCTGATCCACTTACCGGCTGTGAAATCCGGTATGGGCACCGGCATGGATCCCATTGCTATTGACTGTTCGGAAAGATAAGATACCGACATTGCCGACAGTGAATCATAGATATCAAAAGGCGGTTCAGTACCATTCCGGACGCTTTCAAGGAATGCCCTCAGGACAAGGTAATCCATTCCGCCATGTCCGGCCCTTACAGACTGGGCGCGGTACTCCTTCCACAAAGGATGCTCGTATTCGTCATAACAGGCATCAAAGGGTTCCCATTTATGAGCGGCAGATCTCCCTTCAATATATATAGAGGCACTGCTTTCAAGCCAGAGCCCACGGGTGCCCTGCAGGCGGCTGCCTCTGGAATAAGGCCTTGGGAGCGAAGTATCGTGGGTAAGCATTATGGTCTCGCCGCCGGCACATTTTATCATGGTCGTTACGATGTCGCCCTGTGTGAAATCTATCAGGGCTTCCGGCGAATCCTTGCCATATTTGTTCTTAAGGTAGTCCTGCATGCCTCTTGATTTAGACGACATTGATACAAGTGTAAGCATCCTGTTTCCCCTGTTTATCCCCAGATATTTCATGACGGGACCGAGCCCGTGAGTAGGATAAAGGTCACAGTTGCGTTTCATGTAGTGGACTGATCTTTCCTTATGGCTTTCCGGGCTGGTTTTCTCGGCAAGAGCCCTTAAATCGTGTTCATATCCTCCACGGCAGTGGACTATTTCGCCAAAAACACCTTTTTTGATCATATTGAGCAGTGTCATTTCGACTCTGCCGTAACAGCAGTTTTCAAGCATCATGCAGGGTATGCCGGTACGATTGTAAACACTGACGAGATTGTTGCATTCGGCTTCGCTTTGTGCAGGACCGACTTCAAAAGCCGCATATTTTCCATTTTCCATTGCTGCTGCGGCAATACTGAGGTGGCTGTTCCAGGAGGTTGCAATTATCACCGCGTCAACATCACTTCTTGATAAGAGATCATTTGTGTCTGAACAGGCCACTGTATCTGCGCTGCCCTTTTTTCTGCATAAATCCAGACCTGTTGTGAGCCTGTCAGGCAGGATATCGCAAACAGCTGATATCTCCACATCGCCCGGCATGTCCAGAAGCAGATTCAGAAGGCTTATCCCGCGGCCTCCCAAGCCGATCATGCCCGTCTTTATTCTTTTGCTCATTTGCAGCCTTTCGTTTACCTGAAAGCTATCGTATAACTGAAAAATATCACAAGCTTTCCCGCTTTTCAACCTTTGATGAAAAAAATGATACTTTATCAGCGCCGGCAAAGACAGATGAAATATTGCCAAAAACATGGATTATGATGCTATTCATGTTAAAATAAAAGCTGAAATATATACCTTTTTTAGTCATGCAAAAGGGAGGAGGCGGCCAGGATCATTAACTTGATAGCCATGCGTTGGAATAAAATCAGATCATCCGATACTGAGGATCCTTCTGTCATGATGTCATCCGATACAGAGGACCTTTCTGCACCGATAATCGTCAACAGCTGCGGCTATGAAAAATTTATCACTCAGGACATGCATATCAGAAGAAAAAAGGGACGGGCAGATTACAACATTATTTATATTGCGGGGGGGAAGGGACATTTCCCGGCATCATACGACCCGGCAAATATCATTGAGGCAAATAAAGGAAGCGTGGTTGTTTTCGCCCCGGGTCAGCCGCAGATTTACGATTATTATGCATCTGAAAATACTGAAACATACTGGGCTCACTTTACAGGACATTCTGCGCGCGGCTATTTGAACACAAGCGGTATACCGGCTTCAGACAACACTTACCCGGCAGTCTACTTTACAGGTATCGACGACGCCTTTACAGGCATATTTAAAGAAATCATATTTGAGATGCAGGTCAAAGAGTCTTTTTATGAAAACAGGAGCGCTGCCCTCCTGCTGGGGTTAATGGCACTTATGGGACGCCGTGCAGATTATGCGGGGACAAACAGCAGGATAATGCCTGATATGTCGCTGAAAAAAGCTCTGGACAGTATGAATGAAAAATATTGTGAAAATCTGCCTCTGAAATACTACGCAGATGTGGCAAACCTCAGTCTGTTCAGATTTATGCATAAGTTCCGCGACGTAATGGGAGTAACACCAAAAGACTATATAAAAAGGATCAGGATGGAAAAAGCAAGGCATCTTCTTGTCAATACAGGCATGAGTATCGCAGAAGTTGCGGGCAGCACAGGGTATGAGGATCCTCTATATTTCAGCCGTGTATTCAGCAGAGAAACAGGGGTGTCTCCCCGGGGATACAGGAATAGCAGAAAATCAAATTGATGCAGAACAGAGAGAGGAGCAAAAGAAAATGAAAATCATCGATTTAAAAATGTTTATAGTGGGCAATCCATGGAAAAACTGGGTATTTGTAAAGCTGTACACAGACGAAGGAATAGACGGTCTGGGCGAATGTACCAGAGGACTCGGGGCGAAGGCGGTGGAAGCGGTCCCTGACGAGCTGAGGCATCTGATACTGGGAGAAGATCCGCGCGACATAAACGCTCTGACAGATAAAATCAGAAAAGCACTTTTCCTGGCGGAGGATCCGGTATTCACTGCATTTATCAGCGGGATCGATATCGCATGCTGGGATATAACTGCAAAAGCCTGCGGCCAGCCACTTTACCGTATGCTTGGCGGCAAGACCCGCAAGAAGATAAGAGCATATGCGAACGGATGGTATCAGGGACCGAGGGATCCGGGATTCTTTGCCGAGAGAGCTGCAAGCGTAGTTGAGATGGGATATACCGCGCTGAAATTTGATCCTTTTGGAACGGCATATATGTATATGGACAAAGCGGAGGAAAAATTGTCTCTTTCAATAGTGGCAGCAGTACGAAAGGCGGCAGGCGAAGATGTCGATATAATGATAGAGGCTCATGACAGGTTTTCTGCGAGCACTGCGATAAGACTGGGGAACCTTCTTGCGGAATACAGGCCAATGTGGTTTGAAACACCCGTATATTCACTTGATACGGGTCTGACAAATGAAGTCGCCAGAGCGGTTGGAGTACCGGTTGCGTCAGGCGAGCGCTTTGCATCGACAAGAGAGCTGAGGCAGCTGCTTTCAGGAGGCTCGGTGGATATTGTTCAGCCGGAAGTACTGAGAATAGGAGGAATCAGCGGGCTTATGGATGCCTGCGCCGTAGCCCGGAGCTATAACGCGTGGGTGGCTCCGCACAATGCACAAAGCCCGATGACTACGGCAGCTTCAGTACAGGTCGGAATGGCGGCGACAAACATAATGATACAGGAATGCTTTGATGATTTTCAGACAGATTGGGCCAGGGAAGTCCTCAGGGGGTACCCCAAAGTTACCGGAGGCTATCTTGAGGCGCCTGAGACGTCCGGCACAGGGGTCGAGCTGGACGAAAGCGCCGCTCAAAAACATCCATATGGTCCGATGAATTGTCTGAGGCTTTTTGAACCTGGCTGGGAGCGCAGGAGGATAAAATAAAGAAGATACAAATTTTTGTTGACTTGTATTTGGTATGGATATAATATATATAAAAGAATATAGAAGCATAATAAATGTATTAAGAAGTATATAAACGTATTAGGAAGTAATTAAAAGAAAAAGTATTAAATAGCAGAAAGATGGCGAAGATAAGGGTCAAGTATGGACAAAGCTATTAAGACTGTATATGCCGCACCACAGGGGGCGTACAGGACCAGGTATCTGAAAAATATAGAGGTCACTCCTGACAGGGCAAGAGTCCTCAGCAGACTTGGCTTCAGCAGCGGCAGGACTGAGATGGATGCAGCGCAGAATGAGCTGCTGGAGGAATGCCTGAACACAGGCAAAGCAGTATGCAGGCTTGCCGGGGCTTACAGATACATAAAGGTACTAAAAGGAGAAATTACAGAAGATTCAGAACAAGTGACACAAAAAAAACAGACAACGCATGAGGAACAGACAGCACATAAAGGCCAGGTATTCAATGCAGAACACTCAGAAGAAGGATCACTTGAACTTGAAAATGGCATTCGGTTATACTCAGCAGACCTTGTCGATTTCCTTGGCGGTTGCCCTGAGATCCTGTTTATGGCTGCTACAGCAGGCAGTGAAATAATTGAATTGATCAATAATGAATTAATGCACGGAAATAAGGCAAAGGCTGTGATCCTTGACTCTGTGGCATCGCAAACAGCCGATGCCGCGCTTGATGTGATCACCGACATGCTTAACAGGGTTCTTGCACTTAAAGGAGAGAAACTCACAAGGCGAAGATATAGCCCGGGATACGGAGACCTTGATCTTTCGTACCAGAAGACCATATATGAACTGCTTGATCTTGAAAAAATCGGGATCAGCATAAACAAAATGTACATGCTGCAGCCGGAGAAATCAGTTGCAGCCATAGCCGGAGTCCTTAGAGCGAGATAGGGAGGATAGACATATAAATGAACAGGACAGAACTTGGTGATTTTTTAAAACATAATTCCGGAGGCGCGTCTGATGGAAGGATAGTGATCCTTGACGGCGCCACAGGGACCGAGCTTCAGAGAAGAGGGATGCCCCATGGGGCTTGCCCTGAGCTGTGGGCGCTTGAAAATGCTCATATACTTGCCGCTATTCAATCTGAATATATCGATGCAGGAGCAGAGATCATTTTCACCTGTACTTTCGGTGCAAACAGGGTCAAACTCGAAAGCTTTGGAAAAGGCGGGGAAGTCAGAGAAATCAACAGGAGGCTTGCCTGCTTATCAAAGAAAACGGCAGAAGGCAGGAATTGCCTTGTCGCAGGCGACATAGCGCCCACAGGCGATTTTCTTGAGCCTGTCGGCGAGCTTGATTTTGAGGAGTGCATCAATATATATAAAGAACAGGCTGAAGGCCTGCTTGAGGGCGGAGTTGACCTGTTTGTCATCGAGACCATGATAGACATAAATGAGGCAAGGGCGGCGCTGATAGCTGTGAAGGAAACATGTGCGCTTCCTGTCCTGGTAAGTATGAGTTTTGACGAAAAAGCCCGTACCCTGACCGGCACTGATCCTGTTACGGCGCTGATCACGCTTCAGAGCATGGGGGCTGACGCGGTGGGGTGCAACTGCTCTACCGGACCGGAGAAAATGGTTGAGGCTGTGTCAAAGATGAAACCTTATGCCAGAGTACCGGTTTATGCAAAGCCAAACGCCGGAGTACCCAAGCTGGAAGACGGCGCAACTGTTTTCGACATGGGTCCGGAGAGCTTCGCCGAGTATACCGAAAGCTTTGCCAAAGCCGGAGTGAATCTTCTGGGAGGATGTTGCGGGACCACTCCTGAATATATTAAAGAAATCAGAAAACAGATATCCGGGAAAAGACTAAGGGCGGCCGCACCGCCATTGAAAAAAGGATTCGGTGCTCTCACATCAGTCAGACAGACGGTTTTCCTTGGGAAGGGATATCCTCTGGCTGTGATCGGCGAGAAAATAAACCCGACAGGCAAGAAGAAGCTCCGCGAGGAATTCAGGCAGGGATTGTTCGATGAAGCCGAGGCACTTGCATTTGAACAGGTACAGGCAGGAGCAGCGATATTGGATGTGAATGCGGGAGTTCCTGGGATCGACGAAGCCGGCATGATGAAAAATCTGGCAATCAATCTCAGCAATTCAGTCCATATACCGCTCTGCTTTGACACATCATCGCCGGAAGCACTTGAAGCCGCACTGCGTGTATATCCCGGAAGGGCACTTGTCAACTCGATCTCACTTGAAAAGGACCGGATAGAAAAAATGCTGCCTGTTGCCGTAAAATACGGAGCCATGATCATTGCCCTTCCGGTTGGCGACGGGGGCATTCCGGAAAATGCCGAAGGCCGCGCCGCCCTCATAAAACAGATAGCTGAAAGGGCTCAGGCTTATGGCTATACAAGGCAGGATATCCTGGCTGACGGTCTTATGATGTCTGTTTCATCGGACCGGAACGCTGCCATGCAAACACTTGAGCTCATCAGATGGTGCTCCGCTGTTTATGGATGCCATACTGTTATAGGCCTTTCAAATGTTTCATTCGGGCTCCCGGAAAGGCATTGGGTCAACTCTGCATTTTTCGCCATGGCCGCGGCGGCAGGTCTTTCAACGGTTATTGCAAATCCTTCAAATGAGGTATTCATGAATGTGAGGCTCGCGTGTAATGTGCTGACAATGGCGGACATGAACAGCGCCGAATATATTTCGCATTTTGCCGGGGAGGGCGTCAGCGGGGCAACCGTGGACAATGAGAAAGATCCTGGCGTAAAAATATATAATGCTGTTCTAAAAGGAGATGCCAGAAATATCATAAACTACATTGAGGAATATTCGGCCGCCGGAGCAAAACCCCGGGATATTATCGACAATATTATGATACCTGCAATCAACAAGGTAGGCGAGCTTTATGAAAGTAAAAAATATTACCTTCCCCAGCTGATAGGCAGCGCTGATGTGATGAAGACAGGTATGGACTATCTCGGACCGCTGGTTGCGGCACAAACCCTTAATGAAGCTGAGGAAAAGGGACGGCAGGGAGTCGGCCGTGCCTGCGGGGATCAAAAGGACACGGATAATAATCGTACCGGTAAGGCAACAGTGGTCCTTGCTGCAGTAAAAGGGGACATACATGACATAGGCAAAAATATTGTGGCACTGATGCTGAAAAACTACGGGCATAATGTGATAGATCTTGGAAAGGATGTGCCCGTTGAAAAAATCATCGGTTCTGCGGCTCAGCACAATGCGGAAATAATTGGGGTTTCAGCCCTGATGACTACGACAATGCCTGGGATGAAAACTGTTATCGCCATGGCCAGAGAGCGGCTGCCGAAATGCAGGGTCATTGTGGGGGGAGCTGCCGTAGACAAGAAATATGCCGGCGAAATCGGAGCTGACGGGTATGCAAAAGACGCTTACGAAGCAGTCAAGCTTGTTGAAAGGCTTATTTCCGGCTAGACTCATATGGCGCCGGCCAGGTAATGCAGCAGAAAATATCGCAGTCTGCCCAGATAATATGATTCAAAATACGACATATTGTTATAGATCCTGAACACTTCGTATTTGTCGTGCTCGCTGACTATATCGGTGTTACCGTACCGCGCCTTTTCAAACAATTCGGTAGTTCTGGCAAAACCGGAGATGAACCGCGCATATTCACCGACATTGTCATCTGAGCCTTCATCCTTGTCGCGGCCAAACCCTGAGTTCAGCCAGGTTATAAATAAGCCTGGCTTTGGCCTGGAAGCGGCAGTGTTTAATTTGTTTTCTCTTATCCTTGCGAGATACTCGCCCGGCGTTTCATGCCCCAGCATCGGATGCCCGATAAAACCCAGCCTTTTGACCATATGCGAATACATACCCGCGATACCGGCGCCCGGGCTCATGCGGCTGAAGCTCCATTTTCTGAATGAGTCTTTCCTGTTGTTGAAAAGCATGGCTGCAAGTGCCAGTAAGAGTATGGCGCCGGCAGGGATCAAAATGTATATTAAGATTCTTGAACGATCAGGCAGCGGCACCTCAAAATCACCGTCTTCCTCGAGCAGTTCTTCCCAAAATTCATCATAGGGAGTCGAGGGGGAATATCCGGAACCATCTTTTTCGGATGCG
The DNA here is from genome assembly GCA_028717405.1 of Eubacteriales bacterium. Classification (GTDB taxonomy): domain Bacteria; phylum Bacillota; class Clostridia; order JAQUNY01; family JAQUNY01; genus JAQUNY01. The sequence continues at coordinate 25,180 of JAQUNY010000002.1, read as the reverse complement.
GCAGGCGATGAATAGAAAAGGCTGTTATATGCAGCAGTCGGCTCAAACGGCAGCCAGCCATAACCTTCAAGGTATATCTCCGCCCAGGCGTGAGCCAGCTTGTTGGTTACCACATAATTCTTGTCTGTGTCCGATACAGGAGGCAGCATATAACCTTCGACATATCTTGCCGGAAGGCCTGAGCATCTGGCCAGAATGGTCATTGCCGAGGCGAAATATGTACAATAACCCTTTCTTTCGCCAAACAGGAAATGGTCTACAAAATCCTTGTCGGGCGGAACGGACCCGGGCTTCAGAGTGTAAGCATAATTAGAAGATAAAAATGATTCAATAGCTTTTGCCTTGTCATAATCATTTTCAGCAGCTTCAGTGAGTCGTGCCGCCATCTCTTTCACTCTTACAGGGAGTGTCTGCGGCAGCTGCAGGTATTTGCTCAGATAATCATCAGCGATATATCTGCTTTCAAAGCCATCATAAGCAGATGTCCCGCTTTTTCGCAAAAAGTCTCTGAACTCAGGATTTGAATATTTCGGGGTAAAAACGCTTAAAGTATATGTAAAAGGCTTTTTGTTCAGCTTTTTTGAAACCAGTATGCCATTGGTATTTACAAAAATACTTTTTTCGGAGGCTGCACTGAAATTCATATTATTGATTTTTGCGGGTGCAAAAATCGATTTGGTTTGGATATTTGCAAAGCGTATGGTTATCTTATCGGTAAAGAAAAAGCCGGAAACCGAACCGAGCCCGTCACCGCTTTCCCTGAGGCCTTCCAGCATCACGAGAGTGTCTTTTAATACACTGTTTTCGGGATCATCTGCCGCAAGCACGCTTTTATCTGTCATCAGCCAGGAATGCCCTGTGTAATGATCTCTGGAAGCAGCTTTAAGGTACATGAACCTGGGTGAATTGACTATCAGCACAACATTATCATTAAGTTCAAGATCACCTCCGAGGGAGACTTCGTCATTGCTGCCGGCAGTCAGCTCTGCTATGTCAAACTCGGACATGTATGTTGCGCCCTGCATGCCCATAAGCCTGTTAAGCTTTGAATCCAGCCATGGCCACTGGACCGGACGGGAACTCTCGGGCAGCCGCACGGCTGCAAATACCGCAAGCAGGCACAAGGGTATTATCCATAAAGCATAATGCCCTGCGGGCTCATACTTGCCGGGACGTTCATCCCTTATTCTTCCGCCTGCCGACCTCATATACTGTATAAGCAACAGAGCAAGCAGGATCAAAAAACCGGCGTATTCCTCAGGCAGTTCAAAAATATATTGTATACCGATCACAAAGCATGACAGAACAAGCACGGCTGTGAAGGAGCGGAGTCTGACGACCGTAAAATATACAAAGAATGACAGGAAGGCGGTAAGGATGATTGAGAGAACAGGAACAAACAGTAAATGATAGTTTTCATATCCTGAAATGTAATCACGTGCCCATCTGAAAAAAACGGCTGTTTTTGCCCAGGCTTCCGCAAAGCTTCCGCCGGAATACGACAAAATGAATAAAGGGTAGAGTATAAAGGCTGCCACCGCCATATAGATACGATATTTCAGTGCCCTGCCGAAGAAGACAAATGCAAGCAGGGTAAAGAAAACGGAATATAACGCGGCTGCGGCCGGGTGAATATCAAGTAAGAAGGCAGCATTGACAATAAGTGCAAGAGCAAAGGCTGTCAGAGAAGAATGAGCCATGTCTGCAAAGCTGCCAATGATAATAGAGGCGCCTGATTTAGCGGGGGGTTCTTCAGTGTAATGATACATCTCTGCCATGTGTCCCTGTCATGCGTCCTTTCTGAATAACTGGTTTCCTCTCTCGGAGTTTTCCAGGATATTTTTTATACTTCCTTTAATATTGATTTTATATGAGCTTATCCCACGGGCGGCAAGCTCTGAAAGGATTTGCGCTTCGTCTGGGGGAGCCGAGCCCGTGAGCTCCTCGGGTGAAATATAAACCAGTGAAGGGGTATGCCCTGCAATGCTTGCTTTATAGATACTGTTGAAAACGCCTGCCCCGAGATTGGCGGTAAAGATGAAAAAATTAACAGAAGAGATCTTTTCCGATATCAGGAGATCTGAGATATCGCTTACGGGGAGGTCCTGATCAAACTTAACTATTGAAAGGAATTCATATATTTCGCCAAAATCTGTGGGCTCTTTCAGAATCTTCTTAACTATCCCCCCGTCGAAATATACAAATTCTATTTTAATATACCTGCTGAGGCAATAATTTAAAACTGCCACAACAGCCTCCACCAGCTTGTCTTCCATGGCAATGGAATTTATCTTTTCAAGGTCGGGAGAACAAAAATCGATTATCATAACAGCTTCTGATTCACTCGTAAATTCATATTTCCTTACCATCAGTTCGCCGAGTTTTGCGGTGAGTTTCCAGTGAACTGATTTTCGGCTGTCTCCGTATACATATTTTCTGATGGATGATACACTGGAAAAATCCTGATAACCTGAACTCAGCATGGAATTGACTTCCGACGCCAGACTTGTATTTATACTGAAACGGCCCAGGTTTATCACAAGCGGGCGAACGGTCACCACATATGGATTTTTGATCCTGTATCTGAAACTGAAGATGCCTGAAAAATCTATAAACTCGAAATACTCAATGCCGATTGCGTATTGCCCCCTGTACCTGCATTCGAGCACAACATTTTCAGTGACCGAGCTGAATGGCTTCAGTGTTAGATTGAGTGTTTCAAGATTATGGGCGAAGATTATATCCGAATTGCAGAATTTGATTTTCACATGGGGGAAGATCACCGGGGTTTCGTTGTGTATGCCGTAACGGAAAACTATCCGCTGCCCCTTGACAGCGTCCTTTATGTCAATACTCTGAGTGTATTTAAAGCCCTTTACGGCAGCAAAGTTCAGAATGAGAGTTATGAGGGGAAGAATGCACATAACATAAAACAGGGTATACGGAACAGGACCGCCGAAAAAATAAATAAAGACGACGGATATAAAAAAAAGTGAGAACCATATGGCGCGGTTTGCTTTCATATATATCCCCTATACCTTTTATACATTTCTCTGCGACTTTCCGCGATGCTGTGCCGGCCTGTCTGTGTTTGTCTGCCTGTACCCGCGGCCCGGTGTATTCATTATATAAACAGGAAGCAGCAATTACAATGTAGAGAGTGTTGAAAGACCATGCTTTTATAATTTCTTTACAATGTGTTAATATTTTTATAATATATGATTACGCGGCAGAAATAAATTTCACCCGGAGGCAGGATTTTGAATAAATACTGGAGCAGCTTCGTCGCGGGGATCAAGCCTTACACCCCCGGAGAACAGCCTGCTGACAGAAAGTTTATAAAACTGAATACAAACGAGAATCCTTACCCGCCATCCCCTGCGGTCATCAAAGCGGCGAGGGAAGCAGCCGGTGAGGATCTCAGGCTTTATCCGCAGCCTGAGTGCGAGGACCTCAGGGACAGGCTGGCGCAATATGAAGGGCTTAAACGAAGTAATATATATATTTCGAATGGTTCAGACGAAATGCTTGCATTTGCTTTTCTGGCGTTTTTTAAGAAAAATGAACCGATATATTTTCCTGAATTCACATACAGCTTTTACGAGTCATATTGCGCGCTTTTTGGGATCCGGTATGTGAAGGTGCCGCTTGGGGAAGATTTTTGCATCGATGTCGGTGAGTATTGCTCGCAGGCTCCCAGGGGAGGCATTATTTTTCCTAATCCAAACGCGCCGACGGCAGTCATGATGCCCGGGAAAGATATCTGCAGGATACTTGAAGCCAATCCTGAAACTGTCACGATAATTGATGAGGCATATGTGGATTTTGCCGGAACAGGGCAGGAAAGTGCCTCGATGGCCGGAAAAGTCGAAGAATATCCGAATCTGCTCGTAATAAAGACTTTTTCAAAATCCCACAGCCTGGCCGGAATGAGGATAGGGTATGCAGCGGGAGGCGGGCATCTGATCGAGGCGCTTGCCAGGATCAAGAACTCATTTAATTCATATGTCGCGGACAGGGTATCTCTCGCTGCAGCTGAGGCAGCTGTGGCTGATAGTGTTTACTACAGGGGGATCAGGGAAAGGATCATAAAAACAAGGGAACGCGTCATCCCTGTTTTCAGGGGGCTTGGTTTTAAAGTTACTGAATCGGGTGCGAATTTCATTTTCGTTTCACATAAAGATATCCGGGGGCGTGAATTTTATGACCTTCTCAGAGAGAGAGGCATTCTTGTAAGGCATTTTGACAAGCCCGGCATTGAGGATCACCTCAGGATAACAATTGGAAGCGACGGCGAAATGGACATTCTGATTGACAAAATTCATGAGATACTGGAAAAGAAAAAAGGAGGAATGTAAAATGCTGGATTATCTCAAAGGTATCAATTTTACGGATCCAAAAGTTTTAATACCCATTGTCATCGGAGTTGTGCTTCTTGTTGTGGTTGCATATGCCGCCAAAAAAATCTTCAAATTTGCCATTATTGCAGTGCTGCTGGGGGGCGTGCTTGTCTTTTTCAGCAACGCACCCTCATTTAAAATTGAAGGATCTGAGGCGACGCTGACTCTTAAGGGCAAGGAGTATTCGATTGATGTGAAGGATATCCGCATTGTAGACGAACAGGTTGATGGCGAAACCAAAAAATTTCTCGTTTCAGGGAACACAAAAATCGAGCTGCCATTCTCCGCAGACTTTATTCAAAAGTTCATACTTGACAGGCTAAATGGCGGAGAATGAGCGATCAAAGCCTCAATTTCAGTTTTCTGTTCCGTGCCAGGTAACGCCATTGTTTCATTAGCCAGGGCATAATATAATAGTCCAGGCCGAAAGCTCTGCCGGCGCCGCCGAGTACGCAGAGGGCAGCCGGGATATACCAGTAGTTGTATTCATACATGCCGGTGGAGAGCAGGAAATTGACATTAAGTGCAAGTGCGCCAAGGGCTGCTATAAACGTGAAGGTCCCTGATATAAGCGCCGCGCCTATGGCCAGTTCTGCAAGGACTATTACTATCTGGAAGAAAAGCGCGTTTGGTATGACGATCGTTTCCGCTATCCATTCATACCAGCCCGGAGTGTGGTCTGCGACTATTCTGAAAACTGCCTCGCCTGTTTCGGTGACCGAAGCGGTCGATACAGCGTCTGCTGTTGCGCCTGATACAGCCGATACCGAGCCATAGGAAGGTGAGCCCGCGAGCAGGGCTTTTGAAAACCAGCCGTCTTTGACCTTGTTTATACCTTCAACAAGCCAGCTGTATCCAAGGAAAAGCCTTATGGGAACGAGCCAGAAAGCCTGGTTTCTGACTGAGTAGTGTTTTTCGGGAAGCAGCTTTTTCTGCTTCTTTTCTATAAATTCATGCTTAAGATACCTTATTACGAGTTCAAAACCGCCGATCCCAAATAAATAATGGACATTTACAAGATATTTGAACATCATGGAAATCAGACGGGGATACTCGACTCCCATTAATTCCGAAACCGCAAAAAAGCTGCCTATTGAAACCATTACACCGTGGAGTTTGGGAACAAGTTTTTGCTGAGGCTGACTTCTTACGGACGCCAGTATATTGAGTGCCGCGGTCTTGCCTGTCTGGAGGGCGGTCTCGACAAGGGCGGGAAGCGCGCATCCGCTGTCATCAAAGAAGCACAGATCTCCTGCTGCGTACACATTTTCATGTTTTGTCTGCGTGTATTCATTAACAATGATACGGGAGGATTTAGCTTTGTCTGATTCTCCTCCGTCTTCCGGACAGCTTGCCTTTACGCCGGCAGTCCATATAAGGGTGGTTGACGGGAGCGGCTCCCGTGAGGCAAAGCTTATTTCATCAGGTGAAAGAGCTGATATTGAGCAGTTCAGCAGAACTTTGACTCCAAGCTTTTTCTCCAGATAATTCATTGCTTTATTGATGCTTTTATCTTTGAGATTGCTGAGGATTTTCGGCAGCGCTTCTACAAGGTAGATTTCGGGCTCATCTGACGGGATGCCGTACTCACGGCAGAGAGACTTTTTCCACTGGGCAAGCTCGCCTGCCATTTCAACGCCTGTGAATCCTGCACCGCCAATAACAAAGGTAAGCAGCTTTTTACGTGCGGCGGGTTCCTTGATATATGAAGCTTTATTGAAGCATGCTTTGATATGCTCGCGTATGGTTATTGCATTTTCATAGGACCAGAGAGGGAAACAGTTCTCCTCCATTCCGGGAATACCGTAATAATTAGGCTGGCTGCCCGTAGCCATTATCAGATAGTCATATGCATATTTGTTTTTTAAGGAAGATATTACGCCGGATTTAAAATCGATATTGTCAATTTCATCCTGTATGATTTTAACGCCGGTATACTTAAATATTTCTTTAAGCGGAACTCTGATGCCCTCCTCGGGGATCCGGTTTCCGGCGACTTCATGCAGCTCGGTCAACAGGGTATGATAGCTGTTCTTATCGATGAGCGAGATTTCTATGTCATCTTCCTTCTTCATGTTTTTATGAAGCTTGAGCGCTGCTTCTATTCCGGCATACCCGGCTCCGAGTATTACGACTTTTTTACTCATCTGTTAAACGACCGCCCTTTCATTAGATATCGACAAATTTTTGACAATAAAATTTTCATTAATGAGATATATACCCTTTCTGATGATCTGTAAGCTAAAATTTTTCATTTTTTTGCGGTTTGTTTTTTTATATTCAAGCTGCGGCTCAGATGTATTGAATCGACTTGATTTCAGGATGTTTACCTGTTTATTGATGTTTGCATATTCACAGATGTTGGTATAACATTTATTGTACAGTAACTACTTGATATCCTGTGTATATTTCTGTCCCGTTATTATATTATATACAGGTACAAAATGCAATTCAGGCACATGATGAGTCCTGCAGCATGAGACTGCCGTCGGACTCCGGATATCACAGGCAGGATGTGTGTGAAAATCAGGAAAATGAGAATAGACAGGGAAGAGGAGAACGCGAATAAACGGAGGGATCAGTAAAAAAAACGGCAGGACCTTTGGAAAAGCAGACATAATTATGGCCGCCGTTATAACTGCCATAGCCATAACCGGTATAATAATTAACCATGCGGTTTCTGAAGGTGCTGTGTCCTCCGGTTCGCTTGTGGCTATAGTAAAGCAGGATGACCGGATAATTTACAGGATCGCGCTGGATGAGGTGGAAGGACAAAGAAGGATCCCGGTCAGCGGTGCCTGTGAACAGTCAGTCCTGGCTGAAAAAGGGCGGATCAGGTTTGAGAGCTCCTCGTGCCCGGATAAAATTTGTGTTGGCGCCGGGTGGCTTTCGATGCCCGGACAGATGGCTGTATGTATTCCCAACAGGACTTTGATAAAAATTGTGCAAAGCGGAGACACGGGCACCGAAAGCACTGAAAACCGGGATGTGGACATAAAGGCGTACTGATACAAGGGCTGATTGACTATTATACAGGCAAGGCGGCAGAAATTTTGAAGAGCAAAACTATATGCGGGACCAGAAAACTTGTACTTCTTGCGTTAATGGCTTCTATTGCCATCATGCTTTCGATACTGGAGAACCTGTTCCCGATCCCTGTACCCGTCCCGGGAATAAAGCCGGGGCTGGCAAATGTCATATCTCTTACAGCCATTATTATTTGGGGTTTTGGCGAGGCTGTCCTGATCATGCTTATAAGGACCATGGCGACGGCTTTTGCAGCCGGAAGCCTTTTTATGTTCTCTTTCAGCCTTGCAGGAGGGTTGCTCAGCATATGCGTAATGTATTTTTTCCACCGGAAGCTGTCCGGAGTATTCAACATTGCAGGTGTCAGTATTGCCGGATCAATAATGCATAATATCGGCCAGCTTGCCGTTGCAGCACTTGTAATGAAAGAAGCGGCTGTATTTTCGTATCTGCCGGTACTGATGATATCAGGTGTGCTTATGGGGATACTGACCGGGATATCCACTCAGATGATACTGAGGGTGATCGGCAGGACTGTCAATATACCTGAAAGGCGGAATTAAAGCTTTGTGGAGCAATTATCCTGAAATCGCACAGGAAATAGATGAAACGGAAAAAGTCATTTATAAGAATATCAAATCCCGTAACAGGCTTCTCACGAAAATCTGTTCAGGCCTTAATGCGGCGGGAGGCAAACGAATCAGACCTGCTCTTGCCGTGATAGCTTCAAGGTTTGGCAGCTTTGACGCCGCTGAAGTCCGGAAGCTTGCCGGTGCGATAGAGATCCTGCACATGGCTACCCTGATACATGATGATGTTATAGACCGTTCAGAAACAAGACGCGGCAAAATAACGGTATCTGCCGGGTACGGCCCGGATATGGCGATTTACACTGGAGATTTTCTTTTTACCAGGGCTGTAGCAATGCTGGCTTCCCTGAAGATAGCTGAAGCGGCAGCCACAGACGCGGCGGCTGATAGTCATAAGCTGCCGGACATGGCTGCGGAAGCGGTGAAATTAATATGCGAAGGCGAAGTGGATCAATATCTGCAGAGATTTGATATCAATATTTCGGCAAGGGCATATCTGAAAAGGATTTACAGAAAAACAGCGGTGCTGTTCAGTGCGGCGTGCGCGATGGGAGCAGTGTCTGCAGGCTGTGAGAAATCACTGGTCAAAATACTTGGACGGTATGGATTTTACTATGGTATGGCCTTCCAGATGAGAGATGACCTGAACGATTTTATATCAGATGAGGAAGCTGAGGGAAAGCCTGTAATAAAAGATATAACCGAAGGCGTTTATACGTTGCCGCTGATTTATACAATGTCGGGGAGCAGCGAACTCCGCAGGTTTATTTCGGGGGCTGTAAGAGCTGAAAAAAGAGGCGCCGGAAGGATAAGGGAAGACGATGCCGCTAAGATCGTTAAAATCGTGAAGGATAATGGAGGCATAGCATATACACTGAAGATGATCGACAGATATGTCGACAAAGGGCTTCACATTATAAAAACGCTTCCGTGGAATCCCGGCCTGCCGCTGCTCGCCGAATTACTTTACTCTTTGGGATCTTCCCCGGGCAAAACGAAACAATTTGTAAAAAACGACGGGTATAAAGCATATGAAAACTCCGATGAAAATGCCGGAAAGTGTTCTTGAAAATGAAACTGACAGAGGCGTAAATCCGTGGCAAAAGCTGTTTATTATCGAAATGCTCCCGGCAGTTATCCCTGATATCAGCAGCAGGCGCAGATAGAATCCGGATTTTGATTTATATATCATACCTGGTGGGATCATCCTGCCCTGTCTGCCGGAAACAGGACAGAGAAACAGGAAGGCGCAGGGATAGGCAACCAGGAACTCCTTAAAACGAGGACGCACAGGAAGAAGGTATTCGAGGGACTCCCTGACGCGGATCTCAGAAGGCCATGCAGGCAGGATCGAATGATTGCCGCTTCTGGAAAGATAAATATAAAGTACGGCTGCAAGTGCTGATATGGAAACTGCCCTGAAAAGCAACCTCGTGAAATAAATACTGCGCGAGCCCCGGCCTCGGATTGACAGGCATTGGCATCCTGTGATGCGGGATATGGATGAACATATCGATGAATATTCAGCATAAAATAATGCCGACAGAAGAAGCGGGCCTGTAAAAGAGAGGTATGTGCCGAGATAAATCCCGGCGCCGGATGCATATCTGAAACCTGAAAGCACTGAAGCCGACATCAGGCCGCCAAATAAGCTTAATAATATATATGCGGCAAATGATGCTGCCGCAGTCAAAACGTTTGCCGACGGCCTGCCGGAAGTATTTGTGGATGAGAGCATCAAGGCAGTCGCTGCAAAAAACGGAAAAAACAAAGTCACGGCAAGAACTGCTATTTCGCCGGGAGGCAAAAAAAACAGTCCCGCCGCTGTAAATACAAAGCCGGCATGAAGCCAGGAGACAGGGAGTTTGTCTTCGGTGACATTGAGCCCGTATATTCTTCCAAGATCTCTCAATTTTGAGCGGATGGAAAAATAAAACAAGATGATCGAAAATGACAGCAGAAGGAAAACCGCGGCCGGGATAAGTGGATCGGTGCCGCGCTGCTCCGGAATATATGGGGTAAGATCTGCGGAACTTGAAGCTCTTTTGTATCCCCGGCTTTCCAGGAGACCTTCTCCTGAATTGTTGTTGCCTTCCAGATCCGGAGTACTGACTATTATGATCCTGTTGCCTCTGTCGACTATGCTTCTCAACCATATATAAAGAGCTGAGGCAGGATCATTTATGTATCCGGTATTTCCCGCGTCAAATACTTTGCGTACAGCTGCCGGACAGTTGTTTTCAATAAATCCGGCAATGTATTCATCATTTACAAAACCGGTCTGTTTTTCGCCTTCAATAAGGCCAATGAATACCCCCGAATCACTGAAATCAGCCAGCATATCGCAGTAGTCTCCGGGAGGCGCTTCTTCGAGGGCATCCAGGATGACACATTTAATACCGTGCCTGTTTACAATATCGGCCGAAGTTTGAGCAGGAAGCCGGCCGGGTATCCTCAGCACCACTTCAAGACCGGCACCCTTTATCTTATTGATCACATCATGATCAATGTATACAGGGCTTATGGGGCTTATCGCAACCGCATTTATTCCATATGAATGAAGCAATCCGAAATCAATTTCGGTAAATGGTTCTTCATGGCCACCGGCACAAAAAAGCACCGCATTATTTTTTGATTCCGCGACATTACGCATATAAAGGCGGCCAGTAACAAGAGATAAAGAAAAAGCTAAAAGCGCGCAGAGAATAAAAAACGGCAATATTATTTTCAGCAGGTCAGGGCGGACTCCGCCATATGTTTTCATTGTACGATTATACAACAGATATGATAAAATATATATGCAAACAGAGTCGCAGTTTCAAAGACTGACGGAAGGAGACTGCTATACATATCATATGAAGATCACAGAAAAAATCATTATTTAAAAAGGACGGTTATTATCATGGAATCAAAATGGTACAGCAAGAGTTACAGGCGCAACCTTGTAGACATGCATATCGAGGACTGGGATCCGCGCTTTTTGTCGGAATTCTCTGCGGAGGCTTATCTGGAGAACCTGAAGAAAGCCCATATACAATCTCCGATGATATATCTTCAGTCACATGCCGGCCACTGCTATTTCCCGACCAAATCCGGACATATGCACGCTTCACTGGAAGGACATGAAAATTATATAAAAAAGCTGATAGACCTTTGCCATGCTGAAGGGATGGACGTTGTCGGCTATTACAGCCTTATATACAACACATGGGCTGAAGACAAACATCCCGAATGGAGGATCAGGACCGGCGAAGACGGGCTTTCAGCACGCCAGAAGGGCGGGCGTTACGGCCATTGCTGCCCCAATAATATGGAATACAGAGCCTTTGTGCTTGAACAGATAAAGGAAATGGCTGAATATTTCAAAGTTGAAGGCATGTTTTATGATATGCTCTTCTGGCCTGCACTCTGCAACTGTGATCACTGCCGTGAAAGGCTTAAGGAAGAAACCGGTATCGCTGAGATACCCGTAAAGCCGGACTGGTACGATCCGACATGGAAAAAATATATGGACAGGCGCCGCAGCTGGATGGGCGAATTTGCCATGTGGGCTGCGACAGAGACCAAACGGCTCATGCCCGGGGTCAGTGTTGAACATAACTATGCGTCGGCTGTGGCCGGAGAATGGCAGCGCGGATCAGACGAATCGGTGAACGAATCCTGCGACTACGCAGGAGGGGATCTATACGGAGATCTTTATAATCATTCCTTTACGGCTAAATATTACAGGAATGTTACCAGGAACCAGCCCTTTGAATATATGACCTGCCGCTGTGACAGCAATCTTTCTCAGCATACCATAACAAAAAGCGAAGAAGCCCTCACAGTCGAGGTCATGCTGACCGCGGCACATCACGGAGCTTCATTCATAATAGATGCCATTGATCCGGTGGGGACACTTGATGCAAGGGTGTATGACAGGATCGGCAGGGTTTTTGAGAAACAGATGATATATGAGCCTTATTTCAAGGGCGATATGATCGAGGACACCGCAGTATATTACAGCACATCCGGACGCTATAACAGGGACGGGCAGGACTTTACCAGTAAAACCTGTTCGGTAAACCTGGTGAAAACCCTTGTTATGAACAATATCCCTGCGGGTGTTATTTCACATGGGTGCACAGACAGGCTTAAAGAGTTCAGCTTTGTATTTGCCCCGTCTATTGCCGGATTAAGCAAAGAACAGGGAAAAAACCTCTCTGACTATGTTAAAAACGGCGGGACCCTGTATATAAGCGGGACTGAAGAGGAAAGCCTTATTGCCGACCTTGCGGGTATCCGTTTCAGGGAGATGACCAAAGAAAACCGTACTTATATCGCACCTGTGGGGAAAGGACTGGAGGTTTTCGGCGAGTTCAATGAGAAGTATCCCCTTCCTGTGTTCTATAAACTGCCCGTTGTCGGGACGGACAGCAGGGAAGGCATACTGGCATATATCAAGCTGCCGTATACCGTACCGGGTGAGAAGAAATTTGCTTCCATACATTCAAATCCTCCGGGGATCATGACGGAATATCCGGCGCTCATTGTCAGAAAATGCGGTAAAGGAACTGTTATATGGTCTGCCGCACCCATAGAAAATGACCCGAGGCTGGCTTTCAGGCAGATAATGATCAATATTTTCCGCATGTTTGTGAAGCCCGGCGACCAGACATTATCCTCATCTGCTCCCAGGCAGGTTGAAGTGGTGGGATTTAAAACTCCTGACAGCTATCTGGTCAGCGCGGTCGATCTCTTATTCTCGAATGAAAAACTGCGTCTTGACGGATTTGATGTTTCCGTAAAGACCGGAGCCAGGCCTGTATCTGTAAAAAGGATCGGAGACGCGAAAAATATGCCGTTTGATTATGAAAACGGACGTGCGGTATTCAGGACAGAACCGCTGATGATGTTTGATATGTATGAAATAAAAGTTTAAGAAACCTCAAAAACCGGGAGACATATGTACAAAAAACGAGACAGCATGGAAGTATACAGGAGCTGGTTGAACAGCCTGTATTATGACGCCGGCACCAGGAACGAACTTGAAAAAATCAAAGACAGCAGGGAAGAGATAGAGGACAGATTTTACAGGGAGCTGGAATTCGGAACAGCAGGCTTGAGGGGAGTCATAGGCGCCGGAACCAACAGGATGAATGTATACACTGTCAGAAGGGCTACGCAAGGCCTGGCGGCGTACATACTGAAGCAGGGCTGCAGGGCTGCTGGCAGAGGCGTCGTGATCGCATATGACAGCAGGCGTATGTCAAGAGAGTTTGCCTCGGAAGCAGCCGGTGTCCTCGCTGCCAATGGAGTCAGGACGTATTTGTTTGATGAAATAAAACCGGTGCCTCTGCTTTCTTTTTCGGTCAGAGAGCTTGGAGCAGCTGCCGGTATTTGCATCACCGCAAGCCATAATCCCAGTGAATACAATGGGTATAAGGTGTACGGCCCGGACGGAGGGCAGCTTTCGTCGGAAGCCTCCGCAGTGGTCTGCGCAGAGATATCGGCCATAGAGGAAAATGAAGAAATAATGACTGTCGAAATCAGCAGGGCGTTGGCTTCCGGACTTTTAACAGGCGTTGCGGAGGAAGTCGAGGATGCTTTTTTTCGCAGTGTCAGAGCAGTGAGAGTATGGGAGCCAAAGGCTGCTAAGGCTGTAAGCGGAGGATTTTCGGCAGAAGAAGCCGGAGCCCGCATGCTCAGGATCGTATATACGCCCCTTCATGGGACCGGCAGCAAACCGGTGAGAAGGATCCTGTCGGAGACCGGATTCGGCAATGTTTTTATCGTGAGGGAGCAGGAAATGCCCGATCCCCTTTTTTCGACTGTAAAATATCCCAATCCGGAGGATGAGCCGGTTTTTGAATATGCGCTGAAACTTGCCGCTAAAACCGGAGCAGATCTGGCAATAGCCACCGACCCTGATTGTGACAGGATCGGGGTAATGGCTGCCGACAGGGCAGGGACGTACAGGATGCTTACCGGAAACCAGACAGGCTACCTTCTTACGGATTTTATTCTGGAACGCAGGAAAGAGACGGGTACGCTCCCCTTAAATGCTTTTATTATGACCTCAGTTGTGACCGGAAGGATGGCAGCTGCAATTGCAGGCGCTTATGGTGTTGAACACGTTGAAGCTTATACCGGATTCCGGTTTTTTGCGGAAAAGATCAGAGAGCTGGATGAATCTGAAGGCGGAAACAGCCGCTACATATTCGGCTTTGAGGAAAGCTACGGATATCTGGCCGGGACCTATGTAAGGGATAAGGACGCAGTTTGCGCGGCAATGCTCATAGCCGAAATGGCGGAATGGCACCGCAGGAATGGAAAGACTCTCCATGAAGCACTTGACTGCCTGTACCGCAGATATGGGTACCATATGGAATATACCTGTTCCATGACTTTAAAAGGTAAAACCGGTGCGCAGGAAATAAAAAGGATCATGAATAGTCTCAGAATGAACTGCCCTTCGGGATTCGGCAGCTTTGACGCAGTTGCGGTGAAGGATTATAAAAGCGGTACCAGGAGACTGGTCAGGGATCCTTCAGAGAATGCGTCACCGGAAAAACTTGATTTTAAGAAATCCGACGTTATTTATTTTGAGCTTGAACAAGATGCCTGGTTTGCGGTAAGACCCTCAGGGACAGAACCCAAAATCAAGCTTTATTTCGGAGTGAAGGCGGAGAGCGGAGCAAAAGCTGCCGAACAGATCATATGCCTCAGAAAAAGCGTTTCAGATGTTCTTGATGCTTTACGGCGATAATACCTTATTTGGCGGGACGGAGCCTATAACGATGAGCAGATTTGCCCACTTGCATGTACATACGGAATACAGCCTTCTTGACGGGGCGATAAGGATAAAGGACCTGGCGCGGTACGTTGCCGAACTGGGTATGGACAGTATAGCAATGACAGACCACGGCGCCATGTACGGCGCCGTTGACTTTTACAAGGCAGCCAGGCAGAATGGTATAAAGCCTGTTATGGGATGCGAGGTGTATGTCTCGCGCAGAAAGATGACAGACAAACAGCCGGGAGTGGATTCTGACCAGAATCACCTGGTGCTGCTTGCGGAAAACATGGCCGGTTACAAAAACCTTATGAAGATTGTCTCGGCGGGATTTACTGAAGGCTTTTACTACAAGCCCCGTGTAGACGCTGAATATATCGCCCGCCATTCCGAAGGTATCATTGCCTTAAGCGCGTGCCTTTCCGGTGAAATACCGGAAGCGATACTTGCGGGAGACATTGCAGGGGCAAAACAGAAAGCCCTGATGTATGACAGGATATTCGGCAGGGGAAATTTTTACCTTGAGATGCAGAGCAGCGGGATCAAGGGACAAAGCCTTGTCAACCAGCAGATAGCGCAGATTTCAGCCGGGACGGGGATACCGCTTGTCGCGACCAACGATGCGCACTACCTGAGGCGCGAGGACGCAAGGGCTCAGGAAATACTTATGTGCATACAGACGGGCAAAAGTATAAATGATGCGGACAGGATGAGGTTTGAAACAGACGAGTTGTACATCAGATCTCCGGAAGAAATGGAGAAGGCTTTTGCCGCTTTCCCCGAGGCGATAGCAAATACTGTAAGGATCGCTGCAAGATGTAATGTAGAACTCGAAATGGGCAGTACGAAGCTCCCCGAGTTCATGATCCCGGGGGACGGCGCGGAAGGTCAAAACCCGTCAGACAGAGCTGAAAAACACATCCGATATTTAAGAGAATTGTGCGAAACGGGCCTTGTCAGGCGCTATGGCACCGGATACCGGCCGGAAACAGCACAAAGACTCGATTTTGAGCTTTCTGTAATTGGCAGTATGGGATATGCCGATTATTATCTGATTGTCTGGGATTTCATAAGGTTTGCCAGGGAAAACGGCATACCGGTAGGACCGGGCAGGGGATCGGGAGCAGGGAGTATTGCGGCGTATGCGCTGGGGATAACAAACATCGATCCGTTGAAGTACGGCTTGCTGTTTGAACGTTTTCTCAATCCCGAAAGGATCAGTATGCCTGATTTTGACATAGATTTTTGTGTTGAAAGGCGGCAGGAGGTCATCAATTATGTGATCGGGAAATACGGCAGCGACCATGTGGCACAGGTCATATCCTTCGGAACTATGGCTGCCAGGGCTGCAATAAGGGATGTCGGGCGTGTTCTTGACATGCCGTATGCCGAGGTCGACGCAATAGCCAAAATGATACCTTTCCAGATAGGCGTCAGTATTGAAAAGGCGCTTGAACTAAATCCCGAACTAAGAAAAAAAGTTGAAGAAGACAGTTCGGCGGCGGAACTTATACAGACGGCGAGGCTCCTTGAAGGAATGCCCAGACATGCCTCCACACATGCGGCCGGTGTCGTGATCACAAAAGAGCCTGTTACCGAGTATGTGCCGCTGGCAAAAAATGAGGATGTCGTGGTAACGCAGTTTTCAAAATACCCGATAGAAGAAACGGGACTTTTGAAAATTGATTTTCTGGGCCTCAGGAACCTGACAGTTATGAAGGAGGCTGCAGATCTTGCCGGAAAAGCTGCAGGAAGGGTTATCGACATTGACGGGATAAGCATGGATGATCCCAATGTATATTTGATGATAGCCGAAGGGCGTACTGTCGGAGTATTCCAGCTTGAAAGCCCTGGCATGACAAGGTTTATGAAGGATCTCAGACCGGCGTCACTGGAAGATATAATCGCCGGTATTTCGCTCTACAGACCCGGCCCCATGGATCAGATACCAAGATATGTAAGAAATAAGGCTAATCGGGAAGAAGTCACATACGCACACCCGGCGCTCGAAAAAATACTTGATGTTACGTATGGATGCATGGTTTATCAGGAGCAGGTCATGCAGACAGTCAGGGAACTGGCGGGGTTCTCTATGGCAAGGGCTGACCTGATCAGGAGGGCCATGTCTGCCAAGAAACCTGATGTTATGGCGAGGGAGAGGCAGAACTTCCTTTATGGAATAAAAGACGGCGATGGCACTGTCCTGGCTCCGGGATGTATAAAAAACGGGATCGATGAAGATACTGCAAACAGGATTTTTGATGAAATGATGCATTTTGCGGGATATGCCTTCAACAAGTCGCATGCAGCAGGATACGCGGTTATAGCCTGTCAGACCGCATGGCTCAAATACTATTTCCCGGTAGAATTTATGACCGCGTGCCTTAACAGTTTTATGGGCAACAGCGGCAAAATTGCGGAATATGTTCAGGAATGCAGGGCGATTGAGATCAAAGTAAGGCCTCCCGACGTAAATTCGAGTGCGGACAGGTTTTCCATCGGCGACAAGGATATCCTGTTCGGGCTTGCCGCAGTTAAAAACACGGGATGGGGGGCAGCAGCGTCTATAGCTGCTGAGAGAAAGAAAAACGGACCTTACACAGGACTTAAGGATTTTTGCATGAGGACGGACTTTGGGACAGTCAATAAAAAAGCGGTGGAAAGCCTTATCAAATGCGGGGCTTTCGACAGCTTTGGGATTTTCAGATCCAGGCTCATGGCGGTATATGAAAAAATGATCGACGGGGCAAATGCCGCAAAGAAGAAAAGCATTGAAGGCCAGCTGTCGTTGTTCGAAATGGTTGCATCAGCTGACCCTCTTCTCACTGAGGAATATCCGGATTTGAAGGAATATCCTGAGAAGGTGCTCCTTTCAATGGAAAAGGAGATGCTTGGCCTTTATGTTTCGGGGCATCCTCTGGATGAGTACAGAGAGGAACTGGAGACTATATGTACGTTTACAAGCGGTATGCTCGAGAGCCTGGCAGAACACACTGAACATCTGGCGGAACATGTGGATAATGCAGAGCATATGGGAGAGCCCTATGCTGAAGCTGATGCTGATACAGAAACGGAAATTGTAACAGAAACAGAAACGGAGCTGATCCCGGACGGGAGCAGTGAACCTGCGGTTGCTGCGGCGATCCACGCCGGTCTGCGAACCGTTACCAGGGATGGAACTCATATCACAGGTTTCAGGGAGGGAACGCATATCACAGGTTTCAGGGAGGGAGCTCATGCCACAGGTATCGGGGATGGAGCTCATGTTGTTGTGGGAGGTATCATAACCGATGTCAGGACAAAAACCACGAAGAACAACAATCTGATGGCCTTTGTGATACTTGAGGATTTATACGGGCCCATGGAAATTATTGTATTTCCATCTGATTACCAGAAATATTCCGCGCAGCTTGCCCAGGATAATATGCTCATAATAAAAGGCCGTCTCAGTATCAGAGAAGAAGAAGCACCAAAAATAATTTTCGAAAGGGCTGAAGCTCTGAGATCCGGGATGACCGGAACTGAACATGTGAGGCCGGCCGGGGGTGATATGCGGGCACCTTCAGGCAAGTCTGTCCAGGGATACTTTCAGGTGTCCGTCCATGTGGGAGATAAGGCGGGAACTGCTCAGGAGAAGAGCCTTCAGGCATTATTCAGATATTTCGCCGGGAAAACTCCGATATATGTGTATGGAAAGAATAACACTGCAGAAGGCCCGTTTTATGCCGACTATAACAAGTCGCTTGATGACGAGCTGACAGAGAGATTTGGGGCTGAAGGGATCAGGAAAGAGCCTGTGCGGAACGAGGAAAATATGATGCAGTGAAAGGGCGCAGAAAGTGTAGCCAGGTTGATTTTTAAATTTGAATCATATATTATAACACTGTGTCAGGCATGCTCCGAAGGCGGCATCAAAGCCTGACATGCGAAGAAAAACGGGTCAGGGCGGTCTTGTGCCGGAGGAGAGAAAATAATGGAACCGGAAAATGATAATATTCTCGGCAGCTATATCGTGATAAAGGCAGAGGAGAATGGTGTCACAATAATTGGAATGACAAGAGGCAAGGACACAAAGTTCCACCATACTGAAAAACTTGACAGGGGCGAAGTACTTATAGCCCAGTTCACAGCCGTGACTTCCGCCATAAAGATCAGAGGGAAAGCCAAAATTTACAGTGCCTATGGAGAGGTGATTTCCGGGAACTGATCTGGAGGGATTCAGATCATGGGAGAAAACATTATGTGGACAGTAGTGTATATGGCCCAGACAAGAGAAGCGGCCCTGGAGCTTCAGGATTTGCTTAAAAAGAGAAACATGCTTGTCAGGCTCAGACCTGCAGGCGTGAACAGTTCAGAGAAGGCGGATGGCAATAAAGACGGCAACCTGACTGACAACAGCAGCTCTGTGCCTTCGGCGGAAGAGAAGGATGCCGCAGACGCTGCAACAGAGGCGCATACCGAGTACTATGAAGTGCTGGTGCCGTACGCAGAGATAGATGAAGCTCACGGGGTAATAATTGAGAAGGGATATTGACAGCACTGGTTGTCAGTATATTGTGTCGTTAAATCATGCCGTGCCGGAATAAAAACCGGCATTTTTTTGAGAAAAATACCGGGATGCCGGATATATCAAAGGAGGTATGTCATGTCATTGGTCGGGAAAGATATCAAGTATGAAAGTAATGCTTTTAAAACGATAGGCGTGCTTACCAGCGGCGGAGATGCACCGGGTATGAACGCGGCCATCCGCGCAGTTGTAAGAGCCGGGATCTTTCACGGATTCAGGGTCATGGGAATAAGGAAAGGATACAACGGACTTATATATGGTGATGTAACTGAAATGACCCTGCGTTCGGTTTCTGACATTATCCACAGGGGAGGTACCATACTTCAGACTGCAAGAAGCCCTCTGTTTAAGACTGAGGAGGGTCTTGAAAAGGCCATGTCGATGGTGAAAATATTCGGGATAGAGGTGCTGGTTGTGATAGGGGGCGACGGGACCTTCAGAGGGGCTATGGATCTTTCAAAACTCGGGATGCCTGTGGTAGGGATACCCGGGACGATTGACAATGATATTGGATGCACTGAATATACAATAGGGTTCGACACAGCTCTCAACACAGTACAGGATGCCATCGACAAAATCAGGGACACTGCCTATTCCCACGAAAGATGCAGTGTTCTGGAGGTAATGGGGCGGCATGCCGGGCATATTGCAATCAGCGTAGGGATATCGGGAGGAGCGGAGGTGGTCGTACTTCCCGAATATAAGGCGGATATAGAAACAGATGTCATCAAACCTTTGATCGAGTGCAGGAACAGGGGGAAAAGGCATTATGTTGTCATCGTTGCTGAAGGAGGAGGCAGCGCCGTGGAAATTTCTGACATTATAGAGAAGAAAACCGGAATAGAGTCAAGGGCGACAATACTTGGACATATCCAGCGCGGAGGCAGCCCTACAGTACGTGACAGAGTCACGGCAAGTCTGATGGGGGTAAGGGCCGTTGAGCTGCTTAAAGAGGGACGTGTAAACAGGCTGGTTGCGATGACGGCCGGTAAAATCACGGATATAGATATCAAAGAAGCCATGGAAATAAAAAAAGAAATGGATTTAAAGCTTATAAGCATTGGCAAAATTCTGGCTCTTTAGTAAAATAAAGATATAAGGATTAAACAGCGGTCATATAAAGGACCGGAAAAACATCGCGGTTTGGAGCCGCTTTAGCTTAGGCAGGTGCAGATTTGAACATACCAAACATGCTGACATTGCTGAGATTTCTTTTAGTCCCGGTCTTCGGGTATTTCTTTCTTAAGGAAAACTACCTGATTGCTGTGGCAGTATTTCTAACGGCAAGTTTCACAGATATACTTGATGGGTATATCGCACGAAAATACGGAATGGTGACTTCATGGGGGAAGCTTGCGGATCCGCTGGCAGACAAGATGATGCAGATCAGCGCGCTGGTGCTGCTTACGATACGCGACAGGATACCGGCCCTGATACTGGGGATATTTGCTGTAAAAGAATTTTTAATGATCATAGGCGGTATATTCCTTTTGAAAAAGGAAAATTTCGTTGCTTCTTCAAGCTGGTATGGGAAGCTGGCGACCGTTATATTCCAATTTGCTGTAATAATGCTGCTGATCGATGCGCCATATGCACAGGTATATATATTTGCAGCGCTTGCGGCAGCGCTTTTCGCATTTGCAATGTACCTGAAGAGATTCAGGCATATCAGAGATACAAACAGGAGGCAAAATGCCTGAAAAAAACGGAAAAAAACCTGTAATTGCCGTAATAGACGGCCAGGGTGGAGGAATTGGGAGAACATTGGTCGAGAAACTGAGAAGCAGCTATGGCAGCAGTATGCTGATAAGAGCGATCGGGACTAATTCAGCTGCCACTGCCGCTATGCTGAAAGCCGGAGCTGATGAAGGGGCTACCGGAGAAAACGCCGTTGTATTTAATGCTCCAAAGGCAGACATCATAATAGGCGTGATCGGGATAATTGCCGCCAATTCAATGCTTGGGGAGCTGTCGCCAGCCATGGCGTCCGCAATTGCAGGCTGCTGTGCGCAGAAGGTGCTTATACCGGTTGGAAAATGCGGTATTAACATTGCTGGAGTAAAGGATGATCAGCTCCAGTCCCATATAGACAGCGCCATAGGAATGGTCGGGGCAATAGCCGGAGATCGGGGATGGATATCAACGATAAAAGCCTGAAACTACTTGAATATGACAAAATCATCATGAAGCTTGCGGATCTGACATCCTCAGATATGGGCAGAAACAAGGCGCTGGAATTGATGCCGGCAGGAGATGCAGGAACCGCAAGTCAAAGGCTGGAGTGTACAAGCGACGGAGTCAGGTTTATTCTAAAACGGGGAGCGCCGTCTCTGAGGGGACTGCATGACATAAGGAGCGAGACCGCAAGAGCCCGCCTGGGTTCTTCACTCACGCCCGGAGAGCTGCTCAGGATATCCGCGGTATTAAATGTATGCAGGACTTTGAAGAACACGGTTGCCGGAGATAATGCAGATGAACGGCAGCCGGACCATGTTGATTCGCTGCTTTCCGGACTTGCATCAAATGCAGGCTTGGAGACGAATATAAAAGATGCCATACTTAGCGAGGAGGAGATAGCTGACACCGCAAGTCCTGCGCTGAGGGATATCAGAAGAAAGATAAGGGACCGCCAGAATGATATCAGAGACAGGCTGGGCGATGTAATCAGGTCGCCGGGGCATCAGAAACATATACAGGAATCGATTGTCACCGTAAGGGGAGGCAGATATGTGATACCGGTAAAGGTCGAGTTCAGGAATGAAATACCGGGAGTTGTGCATGACATGTCTTCAAGCGGGGCAACGGTATTTATTGAGCCAATGGCCGTAGTCGAGGCAAACAATGACATAAGGGAACTCACAGTCAAAGAACGCCTGGAAATCGAAAAGATCCTTGCTGAGCTCACACAGGATGTGGCAGAATTTGCAGACCGGCTGGATGTTGATATTGAAATACTGGGCGAACTTGATTTTATTTTTGCAAAGGCAAAGCTGAGTCTTGATTATAAATGTACATGTCCTTCTATCAATGAAGAGGGATTTATCGAAATAAAAAACGGCAGACATCCGGGGATAGATAAGGATAAGGTAGTCCCCGTCGACATCTCGGCCGGGAAGAGCTTCAGGACTCTTGTGATCACAGGTCCCAATACCGGAGGGAAGACTGTCGCGCTGAAGACGCTGGGACTTTTCGCACTCATGTCGGCCGCCGGCCTCCATCTCCCGGCTGACGAGGGTACATCATCAGCGGTGTTTAATGAAGTTTTGGCTGACATCGGAGATGAACAAAGCATTGAACAAAGCCTGAGTACCTTCTCGTCCCATATGAAAAATATTGTGGAGATCCTTGCCAAAGCAGGCAGTGGATCGCTTGTAATGCTCGACGAGCTTGGGGCGGGGACAGACCCGACTGAGGGAGCAGCGCTTGCAATGGCTATACTTGAGCATCTGAAGCTGTCAGGCGCTGTAACTGCCGCGACCACTCATTACAGTGAAATAAAGGTTTATGCTGCCGTAACAGAAGGAGTGGAAAACGCCTGCTGCGAATTTGACGTAAAAACGCTCAGGCCTCTATATAAGCTCCTGACGGGAATACCGGGGAGGAGCAACGCGTTTGCGATATCCGAAAGGCTGGGGCTGGACCCTTTTATAATCGGAAAAGCAAAAGAATTTCTTACGCATGAAGATATCAGATTTGAAGATATGCTGGCTTCTATTGAGAAAAAAAGGCAGGAAGCTGAAAATGACAGGCTCAGTATAAGAGATATGAAAGCTGAAATTGCAGCACTCAAGGAAGGCCTGCATGAAAAAAACCGGGAAACTGAGCAGCGTGCTCAGGAAAAACTGCGGGAATCGGCTGCGAAGGCCGGAAGGATTTTGGCGGAGGCAAGAAGGGAAGCCGAATTTATAATAGCAGGATTAAAAAAGCTTGAAAGAGATAAAGAACAGCAGAATATCGCACATGCCGCTCAGGAACTCAAACAGCGGCTGAGGTCAAAAATAACGGAAACAAAAGCATACCTGTGGGAGGGGAATCAAGCGGGGCCCGATGGATACGAGGAAGATGAAGATTATAACGGTAACTATATGCCGGGGGAGACAGTATTTATAAAAGATATAGGAAAAAAGGGGACGGTGCTGGGGGAGGCGGACAAGAACGGACAGATCCCTGTTCAGGCAGGAATAATGAAAATCAGCGTTCCTGTTGCAAGTCTTAGGCATGTCAGTGAAACCGGGAAAGGAAACGGGCGCGACGGATATGGCCATGACGCGGCAAACGTGAAAAAAGCCCCTGCGGGGACAGGATTGTCCGGGGCTGAGACGAGAGCTGTCCCGCTTGAGCTTGATGTAAGAGGGCTTACCGTGGATGAAGCCGTTGAGCTGATCGACAGGCATATCGACAGCTCGTCCCTGGCCGGACTCAGGGAGGTGTTTGTAATACACGGCAAGGGTACCGGCGCTCTGAGGGCAGGGATCCACAGGTATTTGAGTAAAAACACCGGAATTTCTTCCTACAGGCTTGGCGCGATAGGTGAGGGCGATGCCGGAGTTACGGTAATAAAGATCAGGTAATGCCGACGCCTTTGCCATAGCCTGAGGCAGCAGCTTCAACTTCCTTGAATAGTTAATTTTGTTGTGCTATTATATAACTGTTATACCTGTATTTTGTTCAGGCCTGTCTGCGTTCCGGCGGGGCGCAGACCAGATGATATTGAAAAGAGGAGCTTCACTATGGGTAATGTTGTAAAAATATCAGCGGCTGTAACATCCAGAAAGGGTATGAGCAAAGACCAGAATTATAACGATTATTATCTGAACGGTAAGTATGTAAGTGAGCAGGGTATTGATAATTCAAGAGCATTTGCTGAAAATTCATCTGCCGATTTCATATTTGCCGTAAGCAATGCGATGAGCATTGAGGATCTTCAGGACAATACGAAAATTTCAATAACCGGTGAACTGACAAGGTTCCAGGAGAGGATAAAGGAAGGCAGAGGAGATATTGGGGCAAGGCTGAACGACCTCTGTCAAAAAATTGAAGAAACCAACAGCCTTGTCTACAGTATTTCATTGAACAATAAGGACAACAGGAGAAATGAAACTGCATTTTCCGGACTGGTTGTAAATAAGACAAAGGCTGCCGCGATAAGCATTGGCGACACAAATGTGTATATTTTCAGGAATGCCAGACTCAGGAGGCTGATACTTGACAAGGAGAAGCCTGATAAGCTTCTCAAAATGGGGATCATCAATGAAGACCAGGCAAAGGTGATAGCCCAGGGCGGAGGGGCCTCTCTCCATGAAAGTATAATGGGCGCGCAGGTTTCGGAAGCAGTGGAGCTGAATTCGAACGACATATTTGTTTTAAGCAGCGGGAGGCTTGAAGACCTGATAGATGAGGAGACTATAACGGATATCCTGCTCTCGGGTGCCGAGGTAAATATTATCACCGAGAAAATCACAAAGGAAATAGCCGAAGCTAATCCCGACATTGATGTAACGATACTTACGGCAAAGGTCACAAAAATTTTTGAAGAGACGATAGCAGATGAAGGAGGCAGCGCAGTGGCGGCATCAAAATGGTCCGATAGAACGGCGGACTCGTATGAAAAGAAACAGGAAAACATTAGAACATTTATTGTAGCTGCGCTTACTGTAGTGATACTGGCGGCAATAATAGGAGTTACATACAATATGCTGAAGGATGACGATGGTGAAGGAGAGGGATCAGGAGGAACGGCGACCGCCTATGTTTCTCCTTCCGGGCAGACTGCTCCTGCGGGAGGTACTGCGGCTGCCGGGCAGACATCTGGAACAACCGC
>JAQUNY010000001.1:37523-46452 GCA_028717405.1 Eubacteriales bacterium | reverse complement strand
CAGATCAAGGATACACAATATAAAGGCTTTATTTGTTATGGGTGTCAATGATGGTAATTTCCCGAAAATCACCGGCAGTGAGGGCATCCTGGCAGATGACGAGAGGACTGCTCTTAAAGAAGCCGGCCTTGAAATGCCGGGCGACAGCAGAGCAAAAGCATATGAAGAGCAGTTCCTTGTATACAAAACTCTGACAATTCCATCGGAATATCTGAAGATAAGCCGTCCGGCAGCGGATCATGAAGGAAGAGCGATAAGACCTTCAATTACGACATCCAGACTCCGCAGGATCTTCCCCGGGATAACAGAAACAGGAACAGTTGCAGACCATCAGGACAAAGATTCTGTTATGGAAAGCTTATCAAGGATCACGGCAAGATCCCCTGCTTTCAGAGAAATGGCACCGGAGATGAGAGAGGCTGCAGGAGAAAAAAGCATACCTGATCAGACAAAGCCCTCCAATGAGGTATGGCTTGCAGCTTACCGCTGGTTTTCCCGTAATGAAGAATGGAGAGACAGATGTCACAGGATAGATCAATATCTTTATTACCGAAATGAATCCGGGAAGCTGAGCCCCGAAAATGCCGCCCTTTTATACGGCAGGCCTTTGAGAACAAGTGTTTCAAGAATAGAAAAATACAGCGCCTGCCCGTTCTCATATTTTATAGAGTATGGTCTTAAGGCTTCAGAACGGAAAATATTCGGAATGGAACCTGCAGACACGGGGACTTTTCTTCATACGGCAATTGAAAGGTTTTCACTGATGTATAAGGCGGATGGCGACACATGGAGGGGAGTCGGCAGGGGAGAAGCGTCTGCCGCCGCCGAACATGTTATTAACAGTATGCTTGACGAAATGAATGGTTCAGGGATATCTTCCTCAAAAAGGTATACCATGCTTGCAAAGCGTCTGGGAAGAACTGTGTCAAGAGCATTGTGGCTCATTGGAGAGCATTTCAGAAGGAGCAGGTTTGAACCTGCCGGCTATGAGGTCAGTTTCGGCGGAAAAGATGGAAGATATCCACCGATAACGGTACCGCTGGCGAACGGCGGCTCAGGACAGTTAAGCGGAAGGATTGACAGGATCGACAAACTTGAATCAGAAACAGGGGATGAAGCCGGGAAAAATTACGTAAGGGTAGTAGACTACAAATCCGGTGAAAAGAGCTTCAGACTGCAGGAGGCATATTTTGGACTGCAGCTGCAGCTCCCTGCATATCTGAGAGCGATATCAGGTAAAGGATCTTCGATTCCTGCCGGGATCTTTTATTTTCATATAGACGATCCGATAATCAGAGGATCTGCAGCCGGAGATGAAGCAGAAATTGAAAAAAATATAATGAGAAAACTCCGGATGAAGGGGCTTGTCCTGAAAGACAGCGATATCATACGCGCAATGGATGAAACAATCGAAGGACAGTCTTTAATAATACCCGCAAGAATCAACAGAGACGGAGGGGCCGGGTCATTTTCATCCGCAACAGAGGAGCAGTTCAAATCTCTTATGGATTATGTTATGGGACTGATTGCCGGTTTATGCGAAGAAATTATACAGGGGGCCATAGAAATAAAGCCTTATAAGAAGAAAAACAGGACACCCTGTGATTTTTGCCCGTTTTCATCTATATGCAGGTTTGATCCCTCGGCAGCAGGAGAAACATACAGAGTGCTCCCGGACATAGCTGAGGATGATTTATGGCGGCTGATATCGGAAAAAAATTTAAAAATTGCCAATAAGCATGAGGATAATGCATGAGCACAAAGCCTGTTAAATGGACAGCAGAACAGCTGGAAGCAATAAATGCCCGTAACGGCAGACTTCTTGTCGCCGCCGCCGCCGGTGCCGGAAAAACTGCAGTGCTGGTCGAAAGGATAATCAGCAGAATAACAGATACCAACGACCCGGTTGATATTGACAGCCTTCTGGTAATGACTTTTACAAATGCCGCCGCATCCGAAATGAAGGAAAGGATATCGGCAGCGCTTACATCAGCCCTTGAACAGCATCCTGAAAAAAAAGAACTTAAGAGGCAGATGATGCTTCTCAATAAAGCGACAATAACGACCATACATTCATTCTGCCTCGAAGTGATCAAAGAAAATAATGATCTGATCGAAATAGACCCCGGTTTTCGTATAGCAGACGATATAGAAACCGAACTCCTTAAGAGGGAAGTCCTCGATGATTTTTTCGAGAGTCTCTATCCTGATGAAAGCACAGCAAAAAATGAAGATGAAAACGGCGCTGGTTCTTTTGGCGGACATAATGCTTTCCTGCAGCTCCTCGAAGCATATGGCGGAAACCGCGGCGACAAGGCACTTATGGAGCTTGTGCTCAGGATATATAACTTTGCCGAAAGCAGCCCAGACCCTGAAGGATGGCTGAAGAAAGCGGCGTGCATGACCGGCGCCGGCAATTCACCCGCGGGCGGCTGTGATGAAGAAAGCATATCATGCGCTGATTTTTCAGAAACTTTATACGGGGAAATTATCCTGGAAGACGTGTTGTTTGAGTTGCACGAACAGGTACTCAGACTAAGAAGCGCGCTTGAAGAAATCCGGGCTGCCGGAGGCCCGGCTGCATACGGTCCTGTTTTCGAAGAAGATCTTGCGCAAGCTGAACATCTCGCAGGTATCTGTACCTGGGAGGGATTCTGCAGCGCTTTCAGGGAGATCGGATTTTCCAGACTGCCCGTCGTGAAAAAAAATGAAGGCGCTGATGAAAATATAAAGCAGAAGGTAAAAGACATACGTGATAATGTTAAAAAGAAGATATTGCATATGCGAGATGAGATATTCTCCAAAAGCACGTCAGAAACTGCCGTGGATATGCACAGCCTCAGGCCTCTTATGGAAAGCCTGTCAGATCTTGCAGCAGGCTTTTCCTTCAGATATTCTGAAGCGAAGCGCACAAGGGCAATTGCAGATTTCAATGATCTTGAGCACTGGTGCCTGAAAATATTATCAGAAAAAGATGCGGATGGGATGATAAAGCCTTCAGAAACAGCCGTCGCATACCGAAAGCGCTTCAGGGAAATCCTGATCGATGAGTATCAGGACAGCAATATGGTCCAGGAAAGCATTGTGTCGATGATCTCCGGAGACGAAGAGAGACCTGGCGTTTTCATGGTCGGCGATGTTAAACAGAGTATTTACAGATTCAGGCAGGCAAGGCCGGAGTTGTTCCTCGGAAAATATGACGCTTACGGAAGAGGAGCAGAATGCGGTGAAAGAAAGATCCTGTTGTATAAAAATTTCAGAAGCCGCAGGGAAATAATTGAAGCTGTGAATCAAATATTTTCCGGAATAATGTCGAAGAAGGCAGGTGAGATAGACTATACTGACGAAGAAGCGCTGATACCCGGAGCCGAATATGATATTCAGGGAAATATGACAGCAGAGCTGTGTATTGTCGGAGCAGGTCCGGGAACAGATGGTGACGCGCCTGCCTTTGATGATAACAGTGAAAATAGCAGGGATAATTACAATGATATTAATGATGACAACAACGATTATGATCATGATGGTGACGGCACCGGCGGTGTTGGCGCTGAAGCGGCGGCTGGACTTGAAGGGCAGGATTCCGGTAAGGTAATGCCGGAAGCTGTCGCCGCAGCCTCGGTTATAACAGAAATGATGGACGGAGGCCTCCTTATAAGCGACAGGAGCACCGGAGTAAAAAGACCTTTAAGATACCGGGATATTGTAATACTCATGCGTTCTGTAAAAAACCGCGCAGATATATTCGCAGAAGAGCTTGCGGTCAGGGGCATTCCGGTATATTCAGATACAGGTGCGGGCTTCTTCAGAACACCGGAAGTACAGGTCGTCATCTCCCTGCTTCAGATAATTGACAATCCTGTCCAGGACATACCGCTTTTGTCTGTGCTGAGGTCGCCGATATACGGCTTTTCTCCGGATGAACTGGCCCTGATCAGGCTTACAGATAAGAAAACTGATTTTTATTCGGCGCTTGTTAAAACTGCTGAAAGCTCCCGGGAAAGCAGCAATGAATATGCAAAAGTATCAGAAAAGGCATCGGCTTTTCTTGGAGATTTGTCGAAATGGCGTGAGATGTCGCGTCATATGACAGCCGACATGCTGATATGGCAGCTTTATGAAGATACCGCTTATTTTGCCCTGGCAGGGGCCATGCCTGGAGGTCACAGACGCCAGGCAAATCTTAAGGTACTGTTTGAGCGGGCGAGGCAATTTGAACAGACAAGCTATAAGGGGCTTTATAATTTTATTTGTTTTATTGACAGGATAAGAAGCGGCAAAAGCGATATGGGCAGCGCGAAGATATTGGGCGAAAATGACGATGTTGTAAGGATAATGAGTATTCATAAAAGTAAAGGACTTGAGTTTCCCGTCGTCATCCTGTCAGGCTGTGGATCTCCTTTCAACAGGCAGGATGTAAGGGCTTCAGTACTTCTTCACCAGGATCTGGGTTTCGGACCTGACATCGTAGACAGTATAAGACGAGTGTCGCATCCTTCGGCAGCAAAAATTGCCATGGCTGTAAAATCGCGTCATGAAAGCCTTTCAGAAGAAATGCGCATCCTTTATGTGGCAATGACAAGAGCAAGGGAGAAGCTTATTATCACAGGAGTGGTGAAAAACCCTGACAGAGCAGTTGACAAATGGAATAAAACAGCCAACAGGGGTGATTTAAGCAGAAACAGGCTGTCGGTTTATGATGTATGCAATGCAGGAAGCTTTCTGGACTGGATAGCACCGATAGCATTACACAGCCGGACGGGCTGGAGGATCAGAACTTTTGATATGAATGCTGCGGAAGCCAGCCGGGATAGAGAAATATTCAGGGAGTCTGTACTTGAACTGCCTGCTGCTGAGGCATCAGATGGCAGAATGGCATTGGATGCGGAGGTAAGGAGAAGACTTGAATGGGTCTATCCTTATATCCGGCAGACTGTAATACCGTTGAAGACAACGGTAACTGAATTAAAGAGGCGTTATGATATAACAGCTCCGGAGGAGAATATAGAGACACAGGATAGCGGGAGCATAAAAACAGGACTCAGAAAACCGGTTTTTCTTGGAGAGCGTGAAGGTTTAAGCGCAGCTGAAAAGGGAACTGTAATGCATTTTGTAATGCAACATCTGGATATTACTGAAGCTGTTGAAAAATCAATCAATCCGGACGAATCCACAAACTACCTGAAAGTGTGGCTCAATGAGCTTGAGCGCAGAAAACTGATTACAAATACACAGAGAAAGGCCATAAATATCAGGGATATCTCGAAATTTCTTTTAACTGATCTTGCAGCAAGGATGGCGAAATCAAAATGGATGGAAAGGGAGGTCCCATTCAACCTTGAAATGCCATGCGCTGAAATATATGAGGATTTTATATGCGGAGCCGAGGGAGATGAAATCCCCAGTGTGCTTCTTCAGGGGGTCATAGACTGCTGTTTCGAAGATGAGAAAGGGCTTGTAGTCTTAGATTACAAAACCGACACTGCTTTTAAAGGCAGTGATTTTAGTGAAAATGATTTTATTGCAGAAATCAGGCGGAGATACACCGCGCAGCTTGAATATTATGCAGCTGCACTTGAAAGGTTGACAGGGATCAGTGTTGTTGAAAAATATATCTATTCGTTTTCAGCCGGTAAGGCTATAGCCATTCATAAAGATCTGCCGGTTGCCATGAAAAAAGAGCCTTAGAATGCATGCATGCAGCCAAACCGGATCATTGCCGGCGGGAATAAAGGCTGCCGGGAGACATCAGGGACCTTATCTCTCGGGCTGTCCGGCCGATGCTTTTCATCATATGAGCTTTGTCGCTCCTGACATACATAAGAAACAGATTAAAGGCGGAAAAGAGGAATATTTTCTGGCACAGCCATCTGAATTCCGGATAATAATCCATAAATACTCCCTTGTCAATGAGATAGTTTCGCATTATAGATACTGCTGTAATGTTGTCGTACACTTTTTTGGGAACCAGCTTTTTTGATATGCTGGATTTACGCTGCAGGTAATAATAAAGGCAGTCCCGGATAATGGAAATCCTTCCGGCATGGAGAAAAAGCTTGAATGTAGTTGCCATATCCTCAAAATATAATCCGTCGGGATAGCTGATGTTGTTATCGTCGAATAAAGATTTTTTATAAATTTTACCCCAGGCATAGCTTCTTAGTCCAGAATCGCTGATCACCTTTCTCAGGGCATAGTCGTCATTTATAACCAGTGCGCTGCCGTGCTTTTTATTAGAGGGAGACGCATTGGAGGGAGACGCAGCTGAAGAGAACTGATTTTTTCTGACTGAGGATTTTTGCTTTCTGCCGGTGTCTGCAGGCTCAGGGAAAAGGTCCTTTATAGCCCGGTCCTCGAATATACCGATGCCCGGATCCGCAAATTCGTCTGAGATGTCTCTCAGCATCCTGCGTGAAAGCCTCAGGGATCTTGAGGCAGCTCTTTCATACTTTCGCTCTGTTGTTCTTGAAGAACGCCGAAGATGGTTATCAATTTTTAAAGGAGTTTTGTCTTTTCCTGAGTATATGTTTTTATCGGAGTTTCCTGTTTTGGTTTTATCAAAAATGTCGGATTCTGGATTGCATGTATCTTTATCTGACTTGGTTTTTTCTTTTATTGAGGACTTATTTTTTGCTTTTACTGATTCGTCGGGGCTGCTGAAAACATTGGCATGTCTGCAGACTACTATGTCGGCGTCACAGCGCCTGGCTTCATTGTATAGTTTTTCAATATAGCACCGATCAGCCCAGTCGTCGCTGTCCATGAAAGAAATATACTCAGCTGTAGCGATTGCCATTCCATTATTCCTTGCCGCACTCAGTCCCATATTACGCTGGCTGATCACCCTTATACGGCTGTCTTTTGCGGCATATTCGGCAATTATCTCCGGACAGCTGTCAGTTGAGCCGTCGTCTACAATAATGATCTCCAGGTTTTTCAACGACTGACCAACTGCTGAGTCAAGACACTTGCGCAGATATTCCTGAACATTATAAACAGGTATTATAAGACTGACCAGGGCATTGCTCATCTCATTCACCATTCGCTCACATAATGTCGACCGGTTCGATGCCGAGAAGGCCGAAGCAATTCAGGATAACCTGCCTGACGGCTTCTATCAGACAAAGCCTGGCCATCCGCAGTTCATCGCTTTCGGCATTCAGAACAGGGCATTCATGATAGAAAACAGAGAATTTTTTTGTCAGGCCATAAACATAACCCGCTATTATATGCGGGCTGTACGATTTAAGGGCTGAGCGCACTGCTGAAGGGAAAGCTGCGGCTTCTTTTGCCAGTTCAATTTCAAGGGGGTCGGATAGTACGGCATAATCGATTTTTTCAGGATCAGCCTGCAGAACTTCACCTGATCTTTTAAAAATAGAATTTATCCTGGCAAGACTATATTGCAGGTAAGGACCGGATTCGCCCTCAAAGCTCAGAGCAGAATCCCAGTCGAAGGTTACGTTTTTATCATTGGAAGCCCTCAATATGGCGTATTTAACTGCGCCAAAGCCAATTGCGGAAGCTGCCGCAGGATCTGAACAGTCACGCCTTTTTCTGATCTCGGCAGTGGCTTTGGAGACGGCTTCATTCATAAAATCCTCCAGGAGGACAACATTGCCTTTCCGGGTGGCCATTTTGCCTTCTGCAAGAAGCACGAATGAGTAGTGAACCGGTTCAGGAGCTTTATAACCCAACAGGTCGAGTGCCGCCGCTATTTGTCTGAAATAAAGCTTCTGGTCTTCCCCAAGGACTACTATGTTCATATCAGGCGCAGACCTGATTTTATCCATTGTATAAGCTATGTCCCGCAGAGGATAAAGAGAAGTTTTGTCTTTTCTCGTCAGGACAAGATAAGGGGCTTTGAGCGGAAGTGAATATTCGGATTGGTTCAATGCCAGGCGCCCCTCCTCATCTTCCTCCAGCTTGCCTGTTTGCCTCAGCATTTCAAGTACAGCCGCGGCTGTTCCTTTATATATGTAGTCTGATTCATAATCAAAGACGTCATATTTGATCCCAAGCTTTTCAAAAATTGCCGACTGCCCATCTATACAGGTATTGACAAGCGTGCGGAAGGAACCGCGGATTTGACTGTCGCCGTTTTCGAGGGCATACAGGAGACTGAATACCTGCTTTTCTATATCTGGGTCTTCAGCGGCCTTTTTATTGATAGCCACATAAATATCAAGAAGGTCCTCAAAACGAATATTTTTCCCGCCGGAGCCTTCTGAATTGACCGAAAAATCAGGAGAGCCGGGAAGTCCGGAGCGGCAGGAACTAATTGCAGGATCCGGATGACCGGATTTTTGCATGGCGCCCAGAAGCAGCATGGCGATCTGTTTGCCGATATCGTTTACAAAGTAATGGACTTCTACTTCATAGCCTTCAAATCTCAAAAGCCTTACTATACAGTCGCCAATAAGGGCATTACGCGCGCGCCCCACATGTGGGGAAGCATTTGGATTTATACTTGTGTGCTCAACAATTGCCCTGGCAGATCTGCCTGAAGATGACGAGCCGTATGCGGGCCCCTGAGACAGTATCGCAGTTATTATATCCTTAACAAGTAAAGGCTTATCTATGAATATGTTCAGGTATCCTCCGGAGTTTTCTGTTTTTTTGACAAAATGCAGTTCCGGATCTTTTGAAATAACCTCTGCCAGATCTGAAGCAATAACCGAAGGGTTGCGGCGAAGGGTTTTGGCCAGGGTAAAGCATGGAATGGATATGTCGCCCATTGTCGGATCCGGGGGCTCGGTAAAGACTATTTCAGTGTCCGGATAAGCAGAGGCCAGCGATTGTTCGATCTTTTTGCGGTATTGGTCCATAATTAAGTAATACAAGCCTTTCTTGTGTCGTTGTAACAAGAGTAAGTATATATAGAAATCATGACTGAGTCAACGTTTTAAGATATGGCAGCAACTGCAGA
>JAQUNY010000001.1:0-37423 GCA_028717405.1 Eubacteriales bacterium | reverse complement strand
ATGTTGGTTTAACAATCTTGCGATATATTGCATATAAAGATAAAATAAAAATGTTCGGAAAGGGGTAAGAATATGTTTAATATGTTTAAAATGAGAAAGGAAATTCCCATGGGGGAAAAAGTAAAGAAACTGGCTGCAGCAGCAGCGGCAGTGATTTTCTTAACGGCGCTTACAGGGTGCTCATCTCCGGGTGCAGATAATGACACATTTGACAGCTCAAGGCAGATTAATGTGATATCGCGTGAAGGCGGATCCGGAACAAGGGGAGCTTTTATCGAACTCATGGGGATAGAAGAAAAAGGCACTGACGGGAAAAAGACAGACCGTACAACTGTTGAAGCCATAATAGCTAACAAAACAGATGTGGTTCTTACAGGTGTTGCCGGAGATAAATATTCGATCGGCTATATATCACTGGGTTCACTAAACGACTCTGTCAAAGCGCTTTCCATAGATGGCGCCGCAGCAAGTGTTGAAAACATTAAAAATAAATCATACAATGTAGCGAGGCCGTTTAATGTAGCCGTTAGGAAAGGGGTCATTTCAGCTTTGGCTGAAGATTTTATCGCATTTGTCATGAGCAGGGAAGGCCAGGCTGTTGTAGCTAAAGGCTATATTGCCGTGAATGATGCGGCGGAGATGTACAGCGGATCTAAGCCTTCAGGAAAACTTGTAATAGCAGGTTCATCGTCAGTGTCACCTATAATGGAAAAACTGGTAGAAGCCTACAGGGTGGTCAATACCGGTGCTGTCATAGAGGTACAGACCAGTGATTCGACAGCCGGAATGACAGCAGCCAGGGATGGGACATGCGACATAGGTATGGCAAGCCGCGAGCTCAAGGCCAGCGAGCTTGAAGAGCTTGATCCTCTGGCAATAGCTCTTGACGGGATAGCGGTGATCGTTAACAACTCAAATCCTCTGGATGGACTGAAAAGCTCAGATGTAAGAAAAATTTATATCGGAGAGATCGAAAGCTGGGATGAGGTAAATAGTAAATAAATATGGATGAAAACAGGAAAAAACCGGACAAAGACGGGGAAGCCAAAAGACTGGCCTCTGAAAATATAATGAAAATGGTTTTCATGGTAGCCGCATCGGCGTCGGTAGTATCGGTGCTCCTTATTTGTATATTTCTGTTTATCAACGGTTTCCCGGCAATGTATGAGATAGGTATTAAAGATTTCCTGACTGGTACGCTATGGGCGCCGGGAGATGTCCCGGCGTCATACGGCATCCTGCCTATGATTGCCGGCAGTCTTGCCGTAACCACCGGCGCAATATTGCTGGGGGTGCCGGTTGGATTATTGACTGCGGTTTTTATGTCGCATTATTGTCCGCGCAAATTTTACGGTTTCCTGAAACCTGCATTGGAACTGCTTGCCGGTATTCCTTCGGTGGTTTACGGCTTTTTCGGACTGATGGTGCTTGTACCTTTTATCAGAAATATTTTCGGGGGAAATGGCTACAGTATATTGACTGCTTCATTGCTTCTGGGGATCATGATATTACCGACAATAGCCGGAGTTAGTGAGGCGGCGCTGAAAGCGGTACCTGAACAGTATTATGAAGGAGCTCTTGCTCTTGGGGCGACTCATGAACGTGCCGTTTTTACATCTGTTCTCCCGGCGGCAAGGTCGGGGATCCTGGCCTCAGTCGTGCTTGGAACAGGAAGGGCTGTCGGGGAAACCATGGCTGTGATAATGATTGCAGGCAATCAGGCCAGAATGCCTGTAAGCATATTAAAAGGAGTGAGAACAATGACGGCAAATATCGTGCTTGAGATGGGATATGCCGCCGATCTGCACAGAGGGGCCCTGATTGCGACAGGAGTGGTCCTGTTTATATTCATTCTTGCAATAAACATCATATTTAACATGCTTGGCAGAAAGGCTGCAGAATGAGAAGTAAAGTAAAATCAATTATAAATAAATTATCCGGGAACAAATCCTGCCCGGTACCTTCCGGATCAGGAGAAATCAGCGGTGAAGGAATAGTTTGCTGCAGGCCGCGCATCAAACCGGGTTCTCTTGCACTTAAGAGCCTTGTAATTATTTCAGCTTCGTTATCATTTGGCATGCTTGTTTTCCTCATTGGGTATATTCTGGCAAAAGGGATCCCGCATTTAAGGCTTTCTCTGTTTTCACCGGTTTATTCATCGGAGAATGTGTCAATGTTCCCGGCTATTATCAATACTCTGGTGATTACCCTGGTATCACTTGTTCTTTCTGTACCGCTTGGTGTATTTGCCGCGGTTTTCCTTGTGGAGTATGCAGGGAGGGGAAATCGTTTGGTAGCCCTGATCAGGCTTACCTCTGAGACTCTTTCCGGCATACCGTCGATTGTATACGGCCTCTTTGGCCTTCTGTTTTTTGTGGCTTATCTTGGATGGGGGTTTTCCATACTGGCCGGCAGCGCAACCCTTGCAATTATGGTCCTGCCTCTGATAATGAGGACAGCAGAGGAGGCATTAAAGTCAGTGCCTGACGGTTACAGGGAAGCAAGTTTCGGTTTGGGAGCGGGCAAGCTGAGAACGGTTTTTAAAATAGTGCTTCCTTCTGCCGTGCCGGGAATACTTGCAGGGGTTATACTGGGAGTGGGGCGCATTGCCGGCGAGACTGCGGCGCTGATATATACTGCCGGCACGGTAGCGGGGATACCATCGGGAAGTAATTTCCTGATGGATTCAGGCAGGACCTTGTCAGTACATATGTATATTTTATCAGGAGAAGGCTTTAATACAAATGAAGCCTTTGCTACAGCGGTAGTTCTTCTGCTGCTGGTGCTATTTATCAACACGATCTCGTCAGTGATCGCAAAGAAGGCGGCTAAAATATGAAAAATCCATATATTGATGATATTGATAAGACTAATAAAATCATAATCGAAAATGTTAATGTATATTATAAAGAATTCAGAGCTATAAAGAATGTCAGTATTGGGCTTAAGGCTAACGAAATAAGTGCATTTATAGGCCCTTCAGGCTGCGGCAAATCGACCCTGCTTAGGGCTGTAAACAGAATGAACGACCTGATCGAGGGCTGCAGGACAGAGGGAAAAATAATAATAGACGGTGAAAACATACATGGACATATTGATGTGAACATACTGAGGCAGCGTGTAGGCATGGTTTTTCAGAAACCAAATCCTTTTCCGATGAGTATTTATGATAATGTAGCATATGGACCGAGAACACATGGCATCAGATCCAGGGTCAGGCTGGATGAAATTGTAGAGTTGTCTCTTCGGAGCGCAGCTATATGGGATGAAGTCAGCGACCGTCTGCGCCGAAATGCGCTAAGCCTCTCAGGCGGCCAGCAACAGAGGCTTTGTATAGCCAGGGCACTGGCTGTAAAACCCGAGATATTGCTCATGGATGAACCAACAAGTGCGCTGGATCCTATTTCGACTTCTAAAATAGAGGATCTTATCCTTGAATTAAAAAAGGAATACACCATTGTTATTGTTACTCACAATATGCAGCAGGCTGCGAGGATATCTGACAAAACGGCGTTTTTTCTTCTTGGCGAAATAATTGAAGCGGGAGAAACTGAAAAATTGTTTTCTGTTCCGGAAGACAAGAGGACAGAGGATTACATAACAGGGAGGTTTGGATAATGAGGAGCCGGTTTGACTCACAGCTTGAACAGCTTAATGATGAGCTTATCCAGATGGGCACACTGGTGGAAAATTCCATAACGGGAGCGGTGGAAGCGCTGATCGAACAGGATGCTGCAAAGGCAAACAAGGTAATAGAATTTGACATGGTCATTGACAGAAAGGAGCAGGACATCGAAGCCCTCTGCCTGAAACTGCTTTTGCAGCAGCAACCGGTTGCCAGGGATCTGCGCCTTATTTCAGCTGCGTTGAAGATGATAACGGATATGGAAAGAATAGGAGATCAGGCGGCGGATATATCTGAAATAGCAGGATATCTGTCGGATTGCATTTACATAAAAAAGCTGGAAACCATCCCGGAGATGGCTCGCGAGGCGGTGAAGATGGTAAAGGGAAGTATCAGCGCCTATGTTAAAAAGGATCTTGAGCTTGCCAGGGAAATCATCAAAGCGGATGATATTGTTGATAGGCTATTCTTAACAGTTAAGAACGACCTGATAAAAATGATACATGATGACGCTGATAACGGGGGGCAGGCAATGGACCTTCTGATGATAGCCAAATACCTTGAACGGATAGGCGACCATGCTACAAATATTGCTGAATGGGTCGAATTTTCAATGACCGGCGTGCATAAAAACCAGGAAATCGAAGAGCGTATGGCGCAGGAGCATCTGAAATTTCAAGCTACAAACGGTAACTTAACAGAACACGAAAGCTGATCGAACAGTACTTTCAGAGCGCATCCTCAAATTACTAAATTTTTCAAAAAAAATAAATAAATATGTTAACTAAAAGGAAATATTATGATAAAATGTATCGAAAGGGTTTAAAAAGAAAGTACAACAATTTTCAGGGGGATGCAAATGGCGGGTAATTCTGGCAGATATCCTTTGACTCAGCCGCAGAAGGGAATATGGTACCTCGAGAAGCTTTATTCGGGAACATCGATCGGAAACATCGCCGCTATAATTAAAATTAAAAATGATTGTGACTGTGAATTGCTCATGGAAGCAATCGCCGTTATCCTCCGGAGAGACAGGTCTCTTTCAATCAGGATATCCGATCCTGATACAGAGCCTCATCAGTATTTTTACAATGGGCTTCCGGCAAAAACAGAATATTTTGATTTTAGCAGAAATGACGGGGAGGAGCTTGAAAGATGGCAAGGGCAAATGACCGCGACTCCCTTTGTACTTGCGGATTCGTGCCTTCACTATTTTGCTGTTTTCAGGACCGCCGGCTCAGGCGGAGGATTTTATATTAAACTGCATCATTTCATATGTGATGCATGGACTATGGTGTCGCTTACAAACCGGGTTGTCAGGTATTACACATGTCTTAAAACGGGAGAAGAGATCCCGGAAGAAGAGTTTCCGGGCTATGATGTATTTATAAAACGCGAAAACGATTATCTGTCATCTGAAAGACCCGTTGCGGACAGAGATTTCTGGATCAAAAGCTTTGAAAAAATACCGGAACCTGTGCTGAAGGAAAACAGGCATTCTCATCTTACAGGGACTGAATCTACAAGAAGGACATACAGGCTTGATCCTGTTCTTGCAGGCTCACTTGGTGAATACTGCTCGTCCAACGGCATTTCGCCTTTTATCCTGTTCCTTGCAGCGGTTTCAGTCTATATAAGCAGGATCCATGGGAGCCGTGATTTTGTGATAGGGACTCCTGTGCTCAACAGGATAAACAGGAAAGAGAAAAACGTTTCCGGTATGTTTGTAAGTACAATACCATTCAGAATAAATTTCGATGGTGAAAAGGATTTCACATCGCTGGCCAGGGGCTTTGCAGCTGATTGGATGAGGATACTAAGGCACCACCAGTATCCTTATGAAAAACTTCTCAGAGAGCTGAGAGAAAAACAGAGGTTTTCACATAATTTATATGAAATAGTCCTGTCATACCAGAATGCCAGGCTTAACCTGTTTGAAAGGATCGGCGAATATGAGGCTGAGTGGCTTTTCAATGGAAATCAGACTGATCCGCTTTGTATACATGTGAATGAGAGAGACAATGACGGCAGTATTGAGATCGATTACGACTGCATGAAGGGACTTTTCACTGAAGATGACATAAACGGTATCCACAGGCGTCTCGTATTTATACTTGAAGATATCGTTGCTGATCCCGGGAAAAAAGCTTCAGAACTCAGGGTAATGAGTGATGAGGAAATAAATGCAGTGCTCATTGACTTCAACAATACTGTGAAAAAATACAGGCTTGACAAAACTGTGGACTGTCTTTTTGAAGAACAGGCGGCAAGGACACCTGACGCGATTGCAGTTATTTCGGAAGATGCCGCACTGACATATGGAGAGCTGGATATAAAAGCCTCACTATTTGCGGAACGGCTTTTGGAAAACGGCCTCAGGAAGGGCGAAACAGCAGGTATCATAGCAGGAAGATCTGTTGATCTGGCAGTAATCATACTGGGAGTGCTCAAGGCGG
The DNA here is from genome assembly GCA_028717405.1 of Eubacteriales bacterium. Lineage (GTDB taxonomy): Bacteria > Bacillota > Clostridia > JAQUNY01 > JAQUNY01 > JAQUNY01. The sequence continues at coordinate 31,342 of JAQUNY010000001.1, read as the reverse complement.
GGTGCTCATTTCTCCCTGTTGACCCAGGCTATCCTGATGCCAGGGCAGGATTAATGGTCAGGGAGAGCGGGACAAGGATAATTGCAGCTCAGGCAGGGCTGGGAAACAGTATTAAAAACAGCGGGTATTATGATCCAGGCATACATAAAATAGTTGAAACTGAAGGCCTGGAAAAAACAGGCCTGATTCCCCTGCATTTATTGGAGAAAAAGCACAAAGCTGAAGATCCGGCTTATGTCCTCTTTACCTCGGGGTCGACAGGCACTCCGAAGGGAGTTGTGGTAAGCCACAGGTCACTTGTGAATTTTTCGCATGGAATAGCGGAACGCCTCCTGTTTAAAAAAGGCGCAAAGATTCTATCCATAACTTCAATTTCATTTGATGTTTTTATTTTCGAACTGATACCTTCCCTTCTGAAAGGCCTGACCGTCATAATTGCGGATGACGAGGCCCAAAAAGTACCCTGGAAGCTCTCGGAGCTTATACTCAGATATGGGGTTGACAAGCTTTATATCACACCCTCAAGGCTGGGAATGTTTATAAGCGACAAAAAAAGCTCTGAATGTCTTGGCATTTTAAAGGAAATTGTGATAGGCGGAGAGGATTTCGGGCCTGGATTTCTGGACAAAGTAAGGCGGATGACAAGAGCAAAAATTTATAACGCATATGGCCCGACTGAAGCCACTATAGGAGCTACACTCAAGGAAATTGTAAATGCCTGGGATATTTCTCTCGGGAAACCTTCAGCAAATATTTTTATTTATATTCTTGACAATAATATGAAGCCTGTACCGCCGGGAGTAGAGGGCGAGATTTATATAGGAGGAGAAGCTCCGGCTATAGGATATATTAACAGCGGTATTCATCCGGGAAATAATTTCCTGAAAGATCCTTTCAGAAGCAAAGGGAGGATATACCGCACAGGCGATTTGGGGAAATGGACTTCAAACGGTGAAATCAGATTTTCGGGAAGGGCAGATCGACAGATCAAAATCAGAGGGTACAGGATAGAGACCGGTGAGGTAGAAAGCAGGCTCATGCAGCTTGAACATATGCAGTCTGTTTTTGTCACAGACATGGAGGACAGCGAAGGGAAGAAGACACTGTGTGCCTACTATACTGCAGAAAGACAGCTTGACAATGCTTATCTGAGATCGTTTTTATCAAGGTTCCTTCCGGATTATATGATACCGTCATATTTTACTCAGATAAGCAGCATGCCGGTGAATGCAAGCGGAAAAACTGACAAAACGATGCTTCCCAAGCCTGTTTACATCAGAACAGATACTAAGCCTTACCGCCCGCCCTCAACAAATACAGAAATCCTGCTGTCCGACATATGGAAGAGCATGTTGCGTATAAGTGAAGCCGGTATTGACGACGACCTCTTTGAATCCGGAGGAGATTCGCTGAGTGTTGTATATCTGGTATCCATGGTACATAAAGTCTTTAATGTTGAGATATCAACTACAGATGTGTATAACAACCCGACTGTTGAGAAGCTTGCATTAATGATTGAAAAAACCGCCAGAAATATCTTTGAGCCGATAACTCCGGTTCCTGTAAAGGAATCCTATAAACTTTCCGCGGCTCAGAGAAGGCTCTATCTTTTAACTGAACAGCAAGATACCGGTACTGCATATAATACTTCGGGAATATTGCAGATAGAAGGAAATCTTGATAAACAGAGATTAAGAAAATCCATAGAAAAACTTATCAAGAGGCATGAAGCGCTGAGAACCTGCTTCAGGAACACTGACAGCGGGCCGGTGCAGATCATCACAGACAAAGTTGACGCTGACTATGAGGAGGTTTTATGGGAATCCCTGCCGACCGGTGTCCTTAAGCATGCTGATGAGCCCAAGTTGTTCGCAAGAATTGCGGCAGCATCATTTTCGAAACCATTCAGGCTTGATAAAGCCCCTCTCTTCAGGGCGGTGCTTATAACTCTGCCTTTGGATAAACACTATCTTTTTATTGATATGCACCATATCATTTCGGACGGAGTGTCTGCCGGAATTATTATGAGCGAGCTTGTACAGACTTATGAAGGAGCGGATCTCAGCCGTGTCAAAGCGCAATATAAAGACTTTGCCGAGTGGCAAAACAGGCTTTTTGAATCAGGATATCTGAAGAAGCAGGAAGAATATTGGCTTGAGCTTCTGTCGGATGAGATCCCTGTGCTGATGATACCTGCAGACAGGCCAAGGCCATCAATAAAGACTTACAGGGGGAGTACTTACAGCTTTTATGCAGATGAAAGCCTTACTGCCTGTATGAAAAAAATTGCATCTGAGCACTCGGCTACACTGTATATGTTTCTTCTGGCTGCATACAATGTATTGCTTGCGTTCTACAGCGGACAGGAGGATATCCTCGTCGGCACACCGGTCACCGGGCGCAGGCATGCCGATACCAATGGTATAATTGGCATGTTCGCCAATACTCTTGTTATGAGAAATTTTCCTGCCGGGGGAATGAGCTTTTCTGATTTTCTGCATTCTGTCAGAGATAATTCTTTGAAAGCCTTTGAAAACCAGGATTGCCAGTTTGATGAGCTTGTCGTCAAGCTTAAGGTCAGGAGAGATCCAAGCAGAAATCCGATTTTTGATGTGATGTTTGTATTGCAGAAAAACGAAAATGCCAGCTACGTGGTCAGAGAACCTGCAGGAAGCGGAAAACTGAGGCTCACTCCTTACAAGGCTTTTAATGAAACAAGTAAATTCGACATGCTTCTTGAGGCAACAGAGAAGGAAGAAGGAATTATATTCAATCTTGAATACAGTTCTGACCTTTTTGATAAAGAAACAATTGAGAGAATGGCTTCACATTATATCAATATCATAAAGGAAGTTCTTAAAAAACCTGAAACACATATTTCTGATATTGATATATTATCAGGAAAAGAAAAGAAAAACCTTACCAACGAGTTGAATAACCTCGGTTTATGCAATGATAATGGCCTGAAAATGTTAAATACCATTCACAGTGCATTTTCAGAATGCGCCGCCAGGTATCCTGATGCAGCCGCCGTTACCTGTGAAGGCGAAAGTATTTCCTATTCTGATCTTGACAGGCTATCTGAAAGACTTGGCAGGACATTCGCATCCGAAGGTGCTGCTTCAGGTACTGTTGCAGGCATTATGATGAAGCGTTCGCCGACCTTTGTCGCATGTCTTATTGCAATTATAAAAACCGGAGCTGCGTTCCTGCCGCTTGATCCGGACTACCCGGAAGAAAGAATCGCTTACATGCTTCATGACAGTGGAGCGTCGCTGCTTATCTGCCGGGACGGAGAGGGTGAAGTGCCCCCCGGATATAATGGAAGGATAATAAGGATCAGAAGAGCTTCAGGGGACTGCAATGTGATTGATGATTTGGATTTTGTGCGGGAGACAGGAGATCGGTCCATGCCCGGCAATGCCTTATATAATGCAAATGCCGGCCAGGCTTTTCATGATGCAGATCCTGAAAGCACATTATACATTATATATACATCAGGCTCGACAGGCAGGCCAAAAGGCGTTATTATACCGCACCGCTGCATCATAAATCTGATCCGGACCGAATATGGTTCCTCAAATATTGATTTTCGCGCTAATGTCCTTCAGTTTACTACAATAAGCTTTGATGTTTGCTATCAGGAAATATTCAGTACTTTACTGGCGGGAGGCAGACTGGTTATAGCAGATGAGGAGATAAAGAGGAATCCTGTCAGACTTACAGACCTGGCGGGAAAAGAACAAGTCAGCGTTCTGTTTATACCGCCGTCGTATCTCAAACTGATGGCATCTGACAGAAGTGTAATTGAAAGGCTGCCTCTTTCGCTGAAGCATATAATTGTTGCTGGGGAACAGCTTATAATAAACAATACTTTAAAAAAATTCCTTAAGGAAAGAAGGATTTTTCTGCATAATCATTATGGACCTTCCGAGACGCATGTTGCCACAATGTATACAGTTGACCCTGGGAAAGACATTCCTTCCGTACCGCCGATAGGCAAACCGGTTTGTAATTCAGGTGTGTACGTTTTGAACAAAAACGGCTCATTGTCTCCGATCGGTGTATGGGGCGAGATTTACATAACAGGTGAATGTGTCGGGAAGGGATATTTAGGTAAGCCGCAGCTTACTGCGGAGAAATTCCTGCCTGACAGGTTTTCTCCGGGGATGATAATGTATAGAACCGGAGATATAGCAAGATGGGGTGCGGACGGCAATCTTGAATTTATGGGGAGGATCGACCACCAGGTAAAAATACGTGGGTACAGGATCGAACCGGGTGAAATAGAAAGCAGGCTTTCTGAGCATGAGAGGATAAAGGAAGTCGCGGTGGTCCTTAAGGAGGATGAGCAGGGAAGAAAAAGCCTTTGCGCTTTTTATATTTCAACTGAAGAAATATCCATAGCAGAATTGAGAGAATTTCTTTCGGACAGGCTGCCTGAGTACATGATACCGGGGTATTTTGGAAAAATTGATTCAATGCCTCTGACACCCAGCGGTAAAATTGACAGAACAGCCCTTTCTACAGTACCTGTTCAAAGTCAGAGTGAAGCCGTTTACAGTGCGCCTGAAAACAAGGTTCATGAACAGCTCGCATCGATATGGAAAGAAGTCCTCGACATGAAAGAAAATATTGGGATAGATGATAATTTCTTCGATCGCGGGGGTGATTCGCTCGCAATACTTCAAGTACAGATAAAGGCATTTCCTTATAATTGGGGTTTGCATACGCAGGATTTTTACAGATATCAAACGATCAGGAGGCTGGCTGAAAAAATTATTGCAGGAAAGAGAAACACTGCCGTAGACAGCTCAGTGAATGAAAACCCTGAGATCGTTTATAACGGTAAACACTACCTGGCTTTTGACAATAAAAAAGATTACAGAGGCGGCACAGAAAATGGCGGGATGCATGAAGACAATGATAAGATGAAAAAAATTATTCTCACAGGAGCAACAGGCTTTCTGGGAGCACACATACTTGCAGTGATCGCAGAAGAATCCGGCGCCGATGTGTATTGTATAATCAGGCATCACAGTGACATGAGCCCGGATAAAAGGCTTGCCGGGATTATCAGATTCTATTTTGGAAATAAATATGATCAATTGTTTGGAAAAAGGATATTTGCTGTTGAGGGTGACATTTCTCTGGAAAAATTCGGCCTGCCGGAAAACGATTATTTGGGATTGGTTGAGGGTACCGATGCAGTGATAAACAGTGCTGCTCTTGTGAGCCATTATGGCAGAAAAGAGGCTTTTACAAAAACGAACATTGAAGGCGCTGTCACAGCAGCAGCTGCCGCCCAATCGTCCGGAGCGTGTCTGTACCATATTTCGACAACGGGTATTGCGGGAGTTTATGACCCGGTCAAGCTGGCAGGCATGGCTCCTGTCTTTTCTGAAAACAGCCTTGATATCGGGCAGGAGATCAGTAATCCGTATATAAGAAGTAAATATGAAGCTGAGAAGATCCTCAACAAAATGGCGGAGGATGGATTGAAAGCAGCTGTTCTCAGAGTCGGCAATATTACGCCAAGGTATGAGGACGGACGTTTTCAGATAAATACAGGTCAGAATGCATTTCGGAATATGATATACGCAATGTACAGACTGGGCGCATATTGCCCGGGAACAACAGGGTCCGGTACAGAGAGTAAAATTGATCTTACACCGGTAGATTTGTGTGCCAGGGCAGTATGGCTCATCGCATGCAGAAAATGTAACTGTGGAAGGACATATCATATCGCAGGCGACACACTGGGACTGGAAGACATAGCGGCGGCAATGCGCAAAATGGGGGCCGGAATCAAAAAAATGAATGCAGGGGAATATGATGCGCTTATCAGAAAATTGTCTGAAGATGGTTCTTATGCTGATATTCTGAAGGGAGTAATACAGAGAATGGATTATATTAAGGAAAAAGGTGACAGGCTGCCGGTCAGGGTGCAGAGACTTAAAACAGTAAGATACCTTAAAAAACTCGGATTTGAATGGAATAAGCCGGAAGCCCGATATCTTTCAGCCATGATCACAAGCTATATAAATGGGGAAGAAGGTGAGAGCAATGACTGACATAGCAGTTTCATTCACAATGCTTCATATTTCACTTCTGCTTGTCGCCGCAATAATGGCGTTCATACTGAAAATGAGGAATAAGTCGCAGATACATTATGTTTTCCTGAGCTATCTGTTTTTTATGATACTCTGGGATATAGGCTTGTTGATGGAGACCTATGCGGATCTGTTCGAATGGAAAACGTACAATTTTTATCTGTCGGTCACGCATATTGGACTGATTTTTACGCCTCTTGCCATGCTGCTTTTCGGACTGATATTTGCCAGATCAAAGATCGTTTTTACAAAAAGATATTTATTACTGTTAATTATCCCGGCGTTGTCTGCCGTAATATACATGACAAACGATTTGCACGGGCTTTTTTATATTAAATATTCGCTTAACAACAGCGAGACAATGCCGGGTTATTATTTCCTGGTGCATGCCGTGTATTCCTACGGATGTTTTATAACAGGTCTGTTCTTTCTCATCAGGACTTCAATTAAAAATTCAGGCCTTATTTCCAGGCAATCGCTTCTGATAATTATTGGAACAATGATACCGCTTATCGTTAATGTAATGGCCACCTTCAATTTGGCTGAACTGAATGCATATGCCACACCTGTGGCATTTTCAATAGCAGTGGTGATGTACGCCTATGCTATTATGAAATTCAATTTTCTCAATATAGTGCCTATAGCCCTTAAAAATGTTGTTGACCTTATATCGGACAGTTTTGTAGTACTAAATGAAGAAATGAGGATTGTCGACTTTAACAGGACCTTTGCTGATATGTTTGAGTATTTTTACCGTATAAAAAGGAATGATTATTTCCCCGATTTGCTGGATGTAAAACTGAAAATGGGAATAAACGGAGACGAATTATCCGAATTCATAACAAAGGCCAGAAAGTCGCGTAAGGCAGAAACCTTTGAGAGGCATATAAGAGAGGGATCTTTTGATAAATATTTTATGATAGAGGTAACGTCGATATATTCCAGAAGAAATTATCTCGGCGCAATCATCCTGCTTAAAGATATCACGCAGAGTGTAAAGGACCTGCAGACCATAAAGGAAAAACAAAGCATACTTATGGAACACGAGAGGCTGGTTTCGCTGGGACAGCTGGTCGGCGGCATAGCACACAACCTCAAGACGCCTATAATGTCGGTTTCGGGGGGCATTGAGGCATTGAAGGACCTTGTTGCCGAATATGATGAGTCTATTGACGACGAACTGGTGACCGGGGATGATCACCATGAAATTGCTTCAGAAATGGCCGGCTGGCTTGAAAAGATGAAGCCTCACTGTTCTTATATGTCTGATATCATCACTACTGTCAAGGGGCAGACTGTCCAATACAATACTCCCTTTCTATTCAGCTTTACATTAGACGAACTTATAAAGAGAGTCGAATTGCTGATGAAGCACGAACTGAATAAATATCACTGCAGGCTGAATGTAAGTTCAGAAATCGATATGGGTACCAAGCTGGATGGAGATATCAGCAATATGATACAGGTTTTTGATAATCTGATAATAAATGCCATACAAGCATATAAAGGCTCCAGCGGCGATATTGACTTAAACATCAAAAAAGATGATAATAGTAATATTGTATTTACCATACAGGATTATGGTGAGGGGATAAAGGAAGATATTAAGCCGAAACTGTTCAAGGAAATGATAACGACCAAGGGGAAAGAAGGAACCGGCCTGGGGCTTTATATATCCTATGCCAATGTAAAAGGCAGATTCGGCGGGAATATGTGGTTCGAATCAAAAGAAGGAGAGGGGACCACTTTTTACATATCGATTCCTGAAACCATCTGATTTAGACAATTGATATATCGGTAATTGATATTCTGTTGCCTGAGGTATTGTGATGAGAAGAAAAAGGGTGGACTTGTCATCAAAATACAGGATCATGGTTGTAGATGATGAGGAAGGCATAATAGATTCACTTTCGGTTATACTTAACCGCAGCGGGTATGGCTGCGCTGGTTTTACCGACCCTGTGGAAGCCCTGGGAATATTAAGGGAAGAACATTATGATTTACTGATACTGGACTATCTTATGAATCCCATACACGGAGACAAGGTCGTTGAAAGCATAAGGGAATTCGACAAAGATATTTACATACTCCTCCTCACAGGACATAAGGATATAGCACCGCCGCTTGAAACAATCAAAGCTCTTGATATACAGGGCTATTGCGAGAAAAGCGATAAATTTGAGCAGCTTTTATTGCTTATCGAATCCGGAATAAAATCGGTTGCCCAGATGAGAACGATAAAAAGCTTCAAGGATGGGCTGGGACGCATAATTGACTCTGTTCCGAGGATTTATCATCTGAATGATTTTAATACTGCCCTTATGAATGTGCTCGGGGAAATGAATCGGATAATCGGCAGGGAAAATTCCTTTATACTGGCAGAAATAAATACAGAAAATGACAGCTGCGGAGGAAACAGTTCAGGGCAGACTGAAGTCAAAAAAACAATTTTCAAAGGGACGGGAGAATTTGCTGCAGGAGAGATTCCCGAAGAGAAGGATTACAGAATGCTTCTTGACAGGGAATTGCTGGCGGGGATCGAAGAAGCCAGGATTTTCGGAAGGCCTTTAAAGATGGCCGGTGGTATGCTTCTTCCTCTTAAAGACAGATTTTCAGGATTTATTGGATCAATATACACCGAGTGTGATACAAATGAAGAAACAGAGAGGCTTTTAGAGATTTTTGCAGAACAGGTTGCGGCAGCTGTCAGCAATATTTGTCTCCACGATCTGGTAAGAAGAAAAAATGATGAAATAGAAAGAACATATGATCAGCTTAAAAAAAGCTATATCGATACGATAGAAGCTTTGCGCCAGGCAGTAGGTGCAAAGGATGTATATACCAGAGGCCATTCTGACAGGGTCTCGTACTATTCGGCCCGGATAGGGGAAGCAATGGGCTTAAACGGAGATCAGGTTGAAACGCTCAGGATCAGCGGCATTTTTCATGATATAGGTAAGATAAGCATATCAGATAATATCCTTCTCAAACCGTCTGCACTGGAGGAAGAGGAATTTGAAGAGATGAGAAAGCATCCACTGAGAAGCGCGCAGATACTGGCGGCATCATCTCTTTTCAGGGAAGTCGTTCCCGTTGTCAGGAGCCATCATGAGAGAATTGACGGAAAAGGGTATCCAGATAATCTCAAAGGGGACGGGATACCTTTGATGGCCAGGATACTGGCTGTTTCAGATGCATTTGATGCAATGACTTCAGACAGAAGTTACAGGCCAAAGATGAGCCTTGAGGAATCAGTGAAACAGCTTAAGGGTAATAAGGGAACCCAATTTGACGGAGAAGTAGTTGAAACTTTCATAAAGCTGCTTGATAAATACGAGGAGATGGAAGCGGAAATAAGAGACTCATTTGGTGCAGATAATGGGAAAGACGCTTGAAATGGCTGTTAAACCTGATAAATCTATGAACTGTTATATTACATAACACATTATGTTTCCAAGGGAAAATATATCTAAATAATATTTTAAAAACTTAATGAAATTTTCGAAATCAAATCTTGCACAAATTTGTGTTGTCTGCTATAATTACTTCGGTCAGGCCTTATATACCGTTATCTTGTATGAGGATTAATTTGTGGAGGTATAAATATGAAGTTACTGAATGATGTTATGGAACAGGTTATCAGAAGAAATCCGGGTGAGCCGGAGTTCCATCAGGCGGCGCGGGAAGTACTGGATTCGCTGGAACCGGTTGCCGAAAGAAACACTCATTGGCTGGAAGCAGGTATATTTGAAAGATTTGTGGAACCTGAGAGGCAGATAATGTTCAGGGTTGCCTGGGTTGATGACACCGGAAAAGTAAGGGTCAACAGAGGCTACAGGATACAGTTCAACAGCGCAATTGGTCCATATAAGGGTGGTATAAGGCTTCATCCTTCAGTGAACATCAGTATTCTTAAATTTTTGGGCTTTGAGCAGATCCTTAAGAACTCACTAACCGGTTTGCCAATCGGAGGAGCCAAAGGAGGAAGCGACTTTGATCCCAAGGGAAAATCTGACGGAGAAGTGATGCGTTTCTGCCAGAGTTTTATGAACGAGCTCTACAGGCATATAGGACCCGACATTGACGTTCCTGCCGGAGATATTGGGACGGGGGCAAGAGAAATAGGGTATATGTTTGGACAGTATAAGAAGATCAGGAATGAATACACCGGGGTACTTACAGGCAAGGGACTTACATGGGGAGGGAGCCTTGTAAGGACGGAAGCTACCGGATACGGGCTTTGTTATTTCATGGATGAAGCTCTGAAAGATTCCGGCAAATCCTTCAAAGGATCCACTGTCGTTATATCCGGATCGGGCAATGTCGCGATTTATGCGACACAGAAGGCTGCAGAGCTCGGAGCGAAGGTAGTCGCATTAAGTGATTCGAACGGCTTCATACATGACAGGGATGGGATTAAGCTCGATACAGTGAAAAAAATAAAGGAAGTTGAACGTAAAAGGATAAGCGAATATGTAAAATATCATCCTGAGGCTGTTTATACAGAGAATTGCGGAAAAATCTGGGATATTAAATGCGACATAGCGCTTCCATGTGCCACACAAAATGAACTGGATGAGACATCGGCAGAGACTCTTGCTTCAAATGGCTGTTTTGCTGTAGGTGAAGGGGCAAATATGCCTTCGACTCCGGGCGCCATAGATGTTTTCCTTAAAAACGGCATGATATTTGGACCGGCAAAGGCCGCAAATGCAGGCGGAGTAGCTACCTCGGCGCTGGAAATGTCACAGAACAGCATGAGGTATTCGTGGACTTTTGATGAAGTGGACGCAAAGCTGAAGAACATTATGAAAAATATTTATAAAGCATCCAGTTCGGCTGCAAGTGAATACGGATTCGACAAAAATCTGGCGGCAGGGGCGAATATCGCCGGATTTGTGAAGGTGGCAAATGCGATGTACTCACATGGCATCGTATAACATCAGTATAATGTGCTCCTGAATATATCGGCATTGAGAAACGTAACGATAAAATAAAAAATACGGGATGAAAAAATTATAAACAATACTTGAGATGTAAATGAAAGCAGAAAGCACGCAGATAATTATTGCGTGCCTTTTTGTTTTTAAAGCACAGTTATGGCTGAAACAACTGCAGAAAGAGAAGCGGATCCACTGTCACACCCTATTCACATATATAACACATGAGCGACAAAATGTGGGAATAAAATGAAAACAGTTGATTTGAGCGGATTATACCTGCCGGTTAGAGTTGTGAATTTGAGTTATTTAAAGCGGCAGCCGTACACGGAGTAGAATCGATTTTTCATGTGCGATATAATACAAGGTATGTGGGCATCTGAAAGATATACAGGGTTTGGGGAGCGTTGCCTGGGATAAAAAGCCAATGTACTTAAAGAAAGAGGCAGGTGAAAACAAAGATGTCTAAAAATACAATATTGATTGCTGACGATGATGAAAATGTCAGAGAGATAATTGCGCTCTATTTAAAAAAAGAAGGATATGAAGTTATCCACGCGGGAGACGGGCAGGAGACACTGCAAAAAGTACAGACAGGCAAACCCGCTCTGGTATTGCTTGATATTATGATGCCCCACATAGATGGTATGGAAGTATGTAAAAGAATAAGGAACACATCAAAAATTCCTGTTATTATGCTGACGGCAAAGGGCGAGGAGCTTGACAGGATAATCGGACTTGAGCTTGGAGCAGACGACTATATTACAAAGCCTTTCAGCCCGAGAGAGGTGGCTGCGCGAGTCAAGGCTGTCCTGAGACGGATAAACGACAGGGATACTTTTCCCGCGGATTCGATAATCTTTCCGGGACTGGAAATAAATATGACTGAGTATTATATAAAGGTTGATGACGAGGCAGTGATCTGCACACCCAAAGAAATTGAAATAATGTGGACCCTGGCCGGCAGCCCCGGCAGGGTGTTCAGCAGGGAGAAACTGCTCGAGGTCGTATGGGGATATGATTATTTCGGGGACTCCAGAACAGTTGACACTCATATAAAAAGAATCAGGGCGAAGCTTGAAAGCAGCAGCAGGAAAAGCCATCCCTGGTCAATAAAAACGGTATGGGGAGTAGGCTATAAATTTGATATTGATCCAAAAGAAACTGCAGGCATAAGCTGATACAGTAATTGATATATGGCGGTGATCCTTTCTTGATTCATATTGTTCCCGAGGGCAGAGAAGCAAAAAGAACACTTTTCAGAAGACTTATCATTTCTTTTATTGCGGTGATGGCTATAACACTTGTGCTGATTGCTGTTATTTTCACAAGTTTTTCGTACAGATATTTTATTAACTCCGAAGAAAAAGAGCTGGCTGCAAGGGGTGTTAACCTGAGCAGGATAATATCGCCCCATATGTACACGAGGATGGACCAGATAAGCATTGAATATCTGATCAATTCTCTTGAACAGGTCTGGAGCATTCGCTTCTGGGTCACAGATAAAAACGGGATAATTTTCGCAGTTTCAAGAGGCATATATGGCGACACGAACATACAGAAGGGAATGAAAATCGACAGCGAAGACCTGAAAATTATCAATGAAGGGAAATCTACCGTTAAAACCGGTTATACCAGATATCTGGGTGAAAACGCAATATCTATAGGAATACCTGTAAATTCTGAAGATACCGGAGAATTCCTGGGAGCACTTTTTCTGAGCAAGCCGGTAATCAATATCCGCGAAGTAAATACAAACATAATAAGACTGCTTATTTTCGCCGCATTCACTTCAATGCTGCCTGCTCTCATAATAGCTTATTATCTTTCAAGGAGCATATCAAATCCTTTGAGCCAGATGAACAGGACAGCAAAAGCCATGGTAGCCGGCAATTACAAGCGAAGGATCGAAGTCAGAAAAAATGATGAGATAGGTCAGCTTGGCAATTCACTCAATGATCTTTCCGGTGAACTTGACAACACGATTACTGAACTGCAGAACGAAAAAAAGAAACTGGAGCTTATACTGACCAGCCTTTCCGAAGGGATGCTTGCAGTAGACCGGGATAAAAAAATCATACATTACAACAGAGCTTTTATGGAACTCCTTGATATCAGGCTGATAACTCCGGATATGATAATCAGCGCAGGAAATAGTGATATTTCTGAAAATGAAGGTATGAGACATGAAAAATACAGATGGCTGGCGAATACAATTGATGAGGTGCTCAAATACGGTGTGACCGAGGAAACCGATCATATCACGGAAAAGGGTCTCACCATCCATGCCATTGTTTCACCCATAACAGATGGTTCTGATGAAACAATAGGAAGCGTTGCTCTGCTGAGTGACATCAGCGAGACGGCAAAGCTGGAGCAGCTGAGGCAGGACTATGTGGCGAATATATCTCATGAACTCAGGACTCCTCTAACATCAATAAGAGGCTTTATTGAGCCTCTGATCGACGGGACTGTTGACGACAGGAATGTAATTGAAAGATATCATGAGATCATTTTCAGGGAAACACTGAGACTTCAGCGATTGATCAATGATTTGCTTGATTTGAGCAGACTCCAGTCAGGCAATGCACGGATTGACATGGAGCCAATGGATGTCGGGGGCATCATCGTGAACGTTATGACGAAACTAAAGCTGCAAAGTGAAAAAAAAGATATAAAGATAATTTACGAAGAGGAAGAAAGCATTCCCAAAGTGATGGGAAATGAGGACAGAATTGAGCAGCTGCTTGTTATATTAGTTGATAATGCAATCAACTATACACAAAAAGGCGGAACAGTCAGAATCAGGACAGAAGAGGTCATGGACAGGGCAGGAGCAGATGTTAATGCCGTACCGGGCTTAAAAACAGAGGAAATCAAAGAAAGAGGCTATTTAAAAATTTCTGTCGAAGACAATGGACCCGGAATATCGCCTGAAGACCTGAGGCACATATGGGAAAGGTTCTACAAAGTTGACAAATCAAGGGGAAGCACAGGCGGAACAGGCCTCGGTCTGTCTATTGCAAGGCATGTGGCTGAGCTGATGGGCGGCTTGGTCTTCGCATCAAGCACGCCGGGCAGAGGATCGGTATTTGCTTTTACCCTGAAAAAGGCTGAATGAATTCAGAGAGTATGCAATCATAACACATTTATAACACATCGGGTATGTTTCTGTAAGCAGACGGAGGATATCCGGTCTTGTTTTTAAATATCCTGCTGAAATAAAGCTGATCATGCCAGCCGACTGATTCGGCTATTTCCTTTATTGCCAGGTCTGAGTGCCTTATCAGTTCACAGGCACGTTTGATCCTCAGGCTGATAATATATTCCATTGGCGAAAGACCGGCATACTTCCTGAAAACAGCCCTGTACCTGCTTGGACTGAGATGCTCGATATCGGCCAGTTCTTCAAGCAAAATTTCTTTGTAATAATTTCTGTGGATATACAAAAGAGAAGCAAATATTTTTTCGGAAGGGTTCGGGGCTGCACCGGCAGGCTTCTTTGACGAAAGTCTTGCAAGGCTGACCAGTATTGATTCCAGCACAGAAGCCGAAGCGGACTCAAAATATTCATCTTTTCTGATAAACTCACTGAAAAGCAAACCGAATTTTCTTATAATATCATCGCTGACGCCGGCATCAAAAATCTTCCTGTCAGTCATGCCAAAGTCTTCAAGGATCTTCCCTGTGTCAGTTCCGGTGAAATGAGCCCAGAAATAAACTATTTCGGTATTACCCGAACCTGCATACCTGTATTCGCGTTCAGGATAGAAAGTTATGAACTGACCGGCATGCATTGTTTTCAAGCCTTCTGATGACAGGACATTCATTTTGCCTCGGCACATATAGAGAAGATAATAGTCTTTCCTGCCGCTCCTGTTATGTGTTTCAAATGGACGGGGGAGAAGGCAGCAGCCTGTGCAGTTCACCATGAGGCCGCGTTCGCCGGAGGATATGCTGCAGGCCATATCGTTGCTGTGGCGGTAATATGACTGGCTGTAAAAAGTATAATTCGAAAAAATAAACACATCCTTCCGCCGGACCCGGAGTTGCCTGTGATTAAAGGCAAGGCGCCGCGACCGTCCTGATCGTAATCGGGAAGTGAGATAAAACAGTCGTTTTATCCATATAATCAGTTAATTACTGTATGCCTTCTATTCGAAAAATATTATAGCATAAATTTGTTGGAAAAGGATTTGAAGAAACAGCAGGATAAGTATTTCAGAAAATAATGATATGGAACAGAGGTGTAAAATGAAAAAATCTGTTAACGCCTGGACCATACCGGCAGATGTTGGATTCAGGGATATGTTTGCCGTTATATCCTCAGCCGGATTTGATGGTATTGAGCTGAATCTGGATGCGCCAGGCCGCTCAAATCATTCTTTGGGTATGGACACACAAGAAGAAATCCTGGCCGATATCAGGAAATTTTCTTCGGAATATGACCTTAAAGTGGCCGGCATATCGACATCGCTTTCGGCTGGAATGCTCGGCTCGGACGAAAAGGCGACAAGAGAGGCCGGAAAAGATCTTATCAGGAAACAAATCGAGTTAGCTTCGAAGCTTGGTACTGATGCAATATTGATTGCACCCGGCGCGAAGGCAGGAGAAACTTCCTTTGTTAAAGCTTATGAAAATGTTTCAGCGGCATTGTATGAAATGAAACCGGAAATTATGGCTGAAAAGGTCAGCGTGTGCCTTGAAAATGTCTGGAATGGCTTTTTTCTCTCGCCCCTTGATATGTCAGGAATGATCGACCGTCTGGACTGTCCGTACATAAAGGCATATTTTGATGTTGGAAATGTAGCGGCGTTTTCAAATCCGGAATACTGGATCGATGTGCTTGGCAAGCGTATCGGAAGAATACATGTCAAGGATTTTAAAAGAAATACCGGTAATATAAACAGCGGGGGTGTTTTTGTCGGGCTGCTGGAAGGAAGTATAAACTGGAGGAGGGTGATGGCTTCACTGAGGGCGGCATCATATGAGAGTTATCTGACCGCTGAACTGGGAGTTATGGCAGTCAGCCCGGGATTCCTGTATAGTAAAACCTCCGGGGCACTTGATGTAATATTGTCGCTGGATTAAAACTGATGTCACCGGCTGCCGGGTAAACCTGATTCACAGTGATCCTTCAGGGACTGGCGGAAAATTAAAATATTGTAATATCAGGTTTAAAATAAAATGAACAGGAGCTTGTAAACGATGAAGAAACTTGCAATGATAGGTTGCGGCGGGATAGGGAATTACCACCTGGGACACTTCCTGAAATACGAGGATGTCATTCTGGCTGGATTCTGCGACATAATATATAAAAAGGCTGCCGGATTTGCCGAAAGGGTAAACAGCGCCAATGCGGAAAAAAACAAGGATGTAGCTGCAGCAAAAGCCTTTGCTGATTTCAGAGAAATGTATGATGAAATAAAACCGGACATGGTATTTATCTGCATACCGCCTTCAGAGCATGGAGAAATTGAATTTGAAACGATCCGCAGGGGGATACCCTTCTTTGTTGAAAAACCTGTTGCGCTTTCCATGCAGCTTGCCCGCAAAATATCAGCTGAAGTAAAGAAAACGGGGCTGATAACCGCTGTTGGATTCCAGTGCAGGTACAGCAATCTTGTAGATCCCAATTTAGATTATCTGAAGGAAAATGAAGCGGTATTCGTAGATTGCATAAGAATGGGAGGTATTCCGGACACGCCCTGGTGGAAGATCAGATCGTTGTCAGGCGGACAGATAGTTGAGCAGACAGTTCACCAGTTCGACATAATCAGATATGTTTTCGACGAGCCGGAAACCGTCTTCAGCATGGGTGCAAGAGGCTTTGTCAAAGATGTGGAAGGATATGATACCGAAGACCTTTCTACAACAGTTGTCAGATTCAGAAACGGGGCGCTGGCGACTATTTCAACAGGATGTTATGCAAGCAGCGGGAGTGCAGCTGACAGCAAAATCACTTTCAGCTGCCGCGATTCGAGGGCTGAACTAAAGATACTTGGCACTCTCCAGTTATTCGGGACAAGCCCGGCGCCGGCTGTTGATATGGTGAAAGACGGCAAAGATGGGTTTGTAGTTAAAGGTGATGGAGCACTTAAGGAGATAAAAGCAGGTCCGGTAATCTTCCGGGACGATAAAACCGCGGGAGTTATTTGTGACCGCACTTTCATTGATGCGGTCATTTCCGGTGATGGCTCAAAAATCCGCTCTCCTTATGAAGATGCTGTGAAAACACTTGCGTTTGTGCTCGCATGCAATGAGTCCATAGACACTGGAAAGCCTGTAAACATAGTCATTTAGGACCGATCAGGGCTTTAATATTTCTTTGCCTGTCCATTTTCTGAGCACCTCAGGGATCGTTATGCTTCCGTCCCCGTGCTGGAAGTGCTCCATAATTGCAGGCAGCAGCCTGCTCGTAGCTAATCCTGAGGCGTTCAGTGTATGGACATACTCATTCTTTTTGCTGTCTTTGCGCCTGAATCTGATGTTGCCGCGCCTTGACTGGTATTCATAGCCGTTTGATGCGGAGCTGACCTCCTTGTAATCGTTCATGCTCGGTATCCATACCTCGATGTCACAGGTTTTGCCCATTGATGCACTGCAATCTCCGGCGGCAAGTTTGGAGACCCTGTAATGGAGCCCAAGGCCTTTCACAAGGCTTTCTGCTTTTCCCACAAGTTCTTCCAGCGCATTCTCGGAATCTTCCGGCTTTGTATATTGAAACATTTCGACTTTATTAAACTGATGTCCCCTTATCATGCCCCGTTCTTCGGCGCGGTAGCTCCCTGCTTCTTTTCTGTAACAGGGAGTATATGCAAAAAACTTAAGGGGAAGATTGGCTTCCTCGATTATTTCATCTCTGTATATATTTACAAGGGCTGTCTCAGCCGTGGGAAGGATAAATTGCCCGGAGCCTTTACCTTCATCCTGCTTTAAATGAAAAACATCATCTACAAATTTCGGGAACTGTCCTGCAGCATACCCGCATTGATAATTCAGTATGTGCGGCGGCAGTATAAATTCATATCCGTCTTTGAGGTGTTCCTCCACGAAGTAATTGAGCAAAGCCCATTCCATGACAGCGCCAAATCCTCTGTATATCCAGAAACCATTGCCTCCAAGCTTTGCTCCTCTTTCGTAATCTATGAGGCCCAGACTTTTTGAGAGGGTCATATGGTCTTTCGGCGGGAAAGTGAACACAGGCTTGACTCCCCACTCCCTGACAACTTTGTTATTTTCCTTGCCGCCGGGCAAAACATCGGCAGCAGGTATGTTGGGCAGTGATTCCAGAAACGAATGAATTTCGGCTTCGATCGATTCCAGCGTTGTATCGTGTTCTTTGATCAGATCTCCTGTTTTTTTCATATCGCTTAAAAGTGTATCGATATTGCTGCCCTCTTTCCTGAGACGGGGTATCAGGGCAGAGACCCTGTTCCTTTCAGCTTTCAGCTTCTCTGACTCTGCCAGAAGATTCCTTCTGAGCCTGTCACACTCGAGGAGCCTGGTAAAATCCAGGCTGTCCATGCGTTTCAAGAGCGAAGTTTTAACGCCTTCAGGATCATTGCGTATAAGGTTGATGTCAAGCATATATGTCACTCCTGTCAGAATAGGTTGGGCGGCAATCATTTTAAATCGCTGAACATGCAGTCTGCCGCTTTAAAAAAACACACAGCCGTTGGAAACAATCAATCCGGCTAAATTATTATAGCATAAATCACAAAAAAATTGCTGTTATTGTTGATTTAAGACCCGGTTTGCTGTATTATATACATTGAAGGTCAAAGAAAGTCAAAGTTAATTAATGGAAATAATATTGACATGAAGATGATTATGATGGAGGGTAAAGTTTATGAATATCGAAAGGTTTACAGACAAAGCAAGAGAAGCAATATCCGGAGCTCAGGAGACTGCGGTAAGGATGGGGCATCAACAGATAGAGGGTGAGCACATACATTATGCTCTGCTGACTATTGAAGACAGTCTCATAACAAAGCTGGCAGGCTACATGGGAATCGATACAGAAGATTATATAAGCGCAGTTGAAGCCGAACTGAAGAAACTCCCCGGTGTTTATGGCGGGAGTTCTGACGGCCTTTATGCATCAAGGCGTGTAAATGAAATACTGGTCAGTGCCGGAGATGAAGCAAAACGTTTTAAGGATGAATACACAAGTGTAGAGCATATGTATATGGCTTTACTTAAAGAAAAGGATACTCCGTCTCAATCGTTGTTCAGGCGTTTCGGCATCACACCTGAAAAATTCATGGCTGCGCTCAGCAAGGTGAGGAGCAACCAGCGTATAACATCAAGAAACCCGGAGGAGACCTATGATTCGCTGAAAAGGTTCGGCAGGGACCTCGTGGAGCTTGCTCGCACAGGAAAGCTTGATCCTGTCATTGGGAGGGACAATGAAATAAGAAGGGCGGTCAGGATCCTTTCAAGAAGGACAAAAAACAACCCCGTACTGATCGGAGAACCCGGAGTAGGCAAGACTGCGGTTGTGGAAGGCCTTGCCCAGAGGATACTGAAAGGTGATGTTCCTGAAGGCCTGAAAGACAAAACGATTTTTGCGCTTGATATGGGAGCCCTTATAGCCGGAGCCAAGTACAGAGGTGAGTTTGAAGAGCGCCTGAAGGCCGTACTCAATGATGTAAACAAGTCTGATGGTAAAATCATTTTGTTCATAGATGAACTGCACAATATTGTTGGCGCGGGGAAAGCCGAAGGGGCGATGGATGCCGGCAATATACTCAAGCCCATGCTTGCAAGGGGCGAGCTTCACTGTATAGGAGCAACCACTCTTGATGAGTACAGGAAGTATATAGAGAAAGATGCTGCGCTTGAAAGAAGGTTCCAGCCGATAATGGTCGACCAGCCTTCAGTCGAAGATACTATTTCAATTTTAAGA
Organism: Eubacteriales bacterium; assembly: GCA_028717405.1. Classification (GTDB taxonomy): domain Bacteria; phylum Bacillota; class Clostridia; order JAQUNY01; family JAQUNY01; genus JAQUNY01. The sequence continues at coordinate 11,378 of JAQUNY010000001.1, read as the reverse complement.
GGACTTAAGGAAAAATTTGAGATACATCATGGAGTGAGGATTACCGACAGCGCTCTGATTGCATGTGCCGTGCTTTCCAACAGGTATATCAGCGACAGGTTCCTGCCTGACAAGGCTATAGACCTTATGGATGAAGCGGCAGCTATGCTGAGGACAGAAATTGACAGCATGCCCACGGAACTGGACGAGATCTCAAGGCGGATAATGCAGCTTGAAATTGAAAAAGAAGCTTTAAAGAAGGAAGATGACGATGCATCTAAGAAAAAGATGGAAGCGCTTCAGGAAGAAATAACGTCTTTAAAAGGTAAATCTGAGTCTATGAAAGCCCAGTGGGAGCTCGAAAAGGAAAATATAAAAAGAGAAAAGGATATTAAACAACAAATAGAAGAAGTGAAAATGCAAATTGAAGAAGCCGAGAGGAGATACGACCTGAACAGGCTCGCGGAGCTTCAGCATGGCAGGCTGCCTGAGCTCGTGAAGATGCTTGATGCAGAAAAACAGCGGAGGAAATCGGGAGAACAGGTTCTTCTTAAAGAGGAGGTCACCGAAGACGAAATAGCAGAGATCGTTTCCAGATGGACCGGAGTGCCTGTTACAAGACTTGTTGAAAACGAAAAAGAAAAGCTTCTGAATCTTGAAACGATCCTTCACAAACGCGTCGTCGGGCAGGATGAAGCAGTAACGGCCGTCAGCAATGCCGTTATCAGAGCAAGAGCAGGCCTGAAGGACCCGAGGAGGCCGATCGGTTCTTTTATCTTTCTCGGACCAACAGGAGTGGGCAAGACGGAACTGGCCAAGGCATTGTCCGAGGCCTTATTTGACAGCAACGAAAATGTAGTGCGTATCGACATGTCCGAGTATATGGAAAAACATTCAGTAGCACGCCTGATAGGCGCACCTCCGGGTTATGTGGGATATGAAGAGGGCGGACAGCTGACTGAGTCCGTGAGGAGGAAGCCATATTGTGTGATACTTTTTGATGAGATAGAAAAAGCTCATCCTGAAGTATTCAATGTTCTGCTGCAGCTGCTTGACGACGGCAGGCTGACCGACAGCCAGGGGAGGACCGTCGATTTTAAAAACACGGTGATTATAATGACTTCCAACATCGGAAGCCGCTACCTGCTTGAAGGGATCACGCAGGAAGGAGAAATAAGGGATGACACACGGGATGCAGTGATGCGAGAGCTGAACAGCAGCTTTAAGCCTGAATTTTTAAATCGTATTGATGAAACAGTACTCTTTAAGCCCCTCAGGAAAGCGGAGATCATCAGTATAATCGGACTGGCGCTTGCCGATATACAAAAAAGGCTTGACGACAAAGAAATTCAGCTTGACGTAACTGAAGCTGCGAAGTCCTTTATCGCAGACAAGGCTTATGATCCGGTTTATGGAGCAAGACCTGTCAAAAGGTATATTCAGAAGCTTGTCGAAACGGAAATAGGCAGGATGATCATAAAAGACGGAGTCTCTGCGGGAAGAACTGTGAAAGTGGATATCGGGGAAAACGGCCTTGCGGTCACTGCAATCTGACAGATCTGCCTGACAGCGCTCTGACAGAGCTTTGACATCACTCTTAAATAATTTCAGACCGGCAATATGGCAAAGAGTCCATGATTGTTGTATAATCAGCTTAAAGTCAACGCGGCAGGAGGGTATTAAAATGATCAAAGGGATTTCTCACGTTGCATTCAGTGTCAGTAATATGGATGAGTCCATTAAATATTATTGCGGGATACTTGGATTCAGGAAGGCGTTCTCTTTGAAAAATGACAAAGGAGAACCCTGGATAGAGTACATAAAAGTCGGGGAAGGCCAGTTCATAGAGCTTTTCTACAGGATACCCCAGAAAGCTGAGAAATATTCATATTCCCACCTGTGTCTGGAAGTGGACGACATCAATGAAATCGCCGGAAGGCTCAGGCAGAGCGGCACTCTTGATTCAGAACCACGACAGGGCAAGGACGGGAATACGCAGTGCTGGAGCAGGGATCCGGACGGCAATAGAATTGAGTTTATGGAAATGGGACCGGATTCTCTTCAGAAAAAATGCTGATGGAACGCCTTTCAGGCGTCGTCGAACGCATAACATTTTCAAATGAGGAAAACGGTTTTTGTGTTATTAAGATCAAAGCTAAAGAACATAAGGACCTTGTTACTGTGGTTGGAAATCTGGCGTCCGTCTCTATAGGTTCGGTTCTGGAGCTGAGCGGTAAATGGAAAACGGACAGCAGGTTTGGTGCACAGTTTTGTGTCGATTTTTATAAAGAGACTCTGCCTGCCACTATAGCCGGACTGGAAAAATACCTGGGAAGCGGATTGATAAAAGGTATCGGACCGGTTTTCGCCAGAAGAATAGTGGGACATTTTAAAGAGGAAACTCTTAAAATATTGGATATGATGCCGGACCTTCTTACTGAAGTCGAAGGCCTTGGCCCTTCCAGGATAGAAAAGATAAAGACAGCATGGGAAGAACAAAAAGAAATCAAGAATGTCATGATATTCCTTCAGGGGCATGGCGTCTCAACTGCTTATGCCGTAAAAATATTCAAAAGATATGGGAATCGCAGTATAGATCTCGTAAAGGAGAATCCCTTCAGGCTCGCCGACGATATCTGGGGCATTGGCTTTAAAACGGCCGACAGGATAGCCGGAAAGCTGGGATACGAAGGAGACTCACCTGAGAGGATCAAAGCGGGGATAGTTTACACACTTGGCGAGCTTTCTGATGACGGACATTGTTTTGCGTTCAGAGACCAGCTGTCCGCGCGCTGTTCCGAAATACTCCAATTGGAAGAGAGGCAGATAAGCGCTTCAATCGACGGGCTCATTGATGAAAAAATCCTGATATCGCAGGATCATGAAGAAACCGGCAGTAAAGCAATATATCTTCCCGCATTTTTCTATAGCGAGGAAGGCACGGCAAAAAGGATCAGCGAAATTATCGCCGGGAAAAGCCGTGTACAGGTGCAAAGTGCCGGAAGCATCAATAAAATAATTTTAAATATAGAAAAAGAAGCCGGATTTTCATATGACGATGTACAGAAAAATGCCATAAGGAAAGCGGCAGCGTCAAAATTCATGGTCCTGACCGGAGGACCGGGCACAGGGAAAACGACAACTACTTTGGCAATCCTGAAGGTTTTCAGGAAGCTTGGAGCCGACTGCCTGCTGGCTGCGCCAACCGGAAGGGCGGCAAAAAGGCTTTCTGAGACTACGGGCAGCGAGGCAAAAACGATACACAGGCTGCTTGAATATAAGCCACCTGAAGGGTATAAGCGCAATTCCTCCAATCCGCTGAAATGCGATGTGCTCATAATTGATGAAACTTCTATGGTAGATATTGTTTTAATGAATAACCTTCTCAAGGCAACGCCGGACGAGGCTGCGGTAATACTTGTGGGAGACGTCGATCAGCTGCCTTCTGTAGGACCCGGAAATGTACTCAGAGATATTATCTCATCCGGAAAAGTTGAGGTTGTCGAACTCAAGAGGATATTCCGCCAGGCGATGGGAAGCAAAATTATTACCAACGCCCATAAGATAAACAGGGGAGAGATGCCATGGCTGAAGGGCGGCTCTGAGAGCGACTTTTTCTTTATTGAAGAGAGTGAGCCTGCAAGGGTGGCTGAAATTATCACCGAGCTTTGCACGAAGAGACTACCGCCTTACTATAGCGCAGATCCAATAAGCGACATTCAGGTATTATGCCCCATGCAAAAGGGGGATACCGGTACGGTAAAGTTGAATGAAATGCTTCAGGAGGCACTTAACAGTAAAAAAGAAGGAGCGCCTTTTCTGCAGTATGGAGGAAGGAATTACAGGATTGGCGATAAAGTAATGCAGATCAGAAACAATTATGAAAAAAATGTTTTTAACGGAGATATCGGGATAATAACCGGGATCGATATGGAAGACAGGACGCTTGTCACTGATTTTTACGGCAATGAAACCGAATATGATATAAATGAACTGGACGAGCTCGTTGTAGCATATGCGACAACTGTTCATAAAAGCCAGGGAAGTGAGTTTCCCATAGTCGTTGCGCCGCTCACGACACAGCATTTTCTTATGCTTCAGAGAAATCTCCTCTACACATGCATAACCAGAGCAAGAAAAGCTTTTGTCCTTGTAGGTACAAAAAAAGCAGTCAGTATATCTGTTTCGAATAATAAGATAAGATTGCGCAACACAATGCTCAAAGAGAAAATCAGTTGTTTCTGCCAGGGCACACAGAGCTCTTTCTCATCCTTGTAAACATATCTGCTGTTTTGTATAATAGTGAATAGCTGCGCTGTTTAATAAAAAAAATCAGGAGGCTTCAGAAATGAAAAGACCGGTAAAAATCGGGATTGCAGGGATTGGACGTGCCGGATGGGCAATGCACTGTAAAGAGCTTGAAAACATGAAGGATAAATTTAATATTGTTGCGGCTTGCGATCTTATACCCGAGAGACGGCAAAAAATGGCAGAAAGATATGGCTGCAAAGTCTATGATAACATAAGGGATTTGATAGCGGATCCTGAGGTTGAGCTGGCTGATATAGCGACCAGGTCGGCAGACCATATGGAACATGCTTTGATGGCACTGGAGGCAGGGAAAGATGTTTTCCTTGAAAAACCGGCATGTCTCAACTATTCGCAGGCAATGCGTCTTCGCAGTGCGGACACTTCCTCGGCAGGCCGATTATATATCAGGCATAACAGAAGATTTGACCCTGATTTTCTGCACATAAGGGAAATAATTGCTTCAGGGATCCTGGGAAATGTGTATGAAATCAAACTGGCAAGGCACAGCTATGGAAGAAGGGACGACTGGCAGACTCTCATGAAATTCGGCGGTGGCCAGATGCTCAATTGGGGTCCCCATATTGTTGATCACGCCCTTCGTTTCCTTGAAAGCCCTGTCAAAGATATTTTCAGCGATTTAAAACAAATAGCGGCTGCAGGAGATGCTGAAGACCACCTTAAAATAGTATTGAGAGCTGAAAACGGGAGGGTGGCGGACCTGGAGATAAGCGGAGGAGTTGCCATACCCGGTCCGCTGTATCAGATTTTTGGCACAAAGGGCAGCCTCGTATCCGATGGTAAAAAGATCAGGCTCAAGTACCTTGATCCGGAAACAATACTCCCTGCGAGGGAGGCATTTCCCGGTACATTGCTGGACGGCGCATTTTCGACAAAAGACGTTCTTGTATGGAAAGAGGAAGAGATAGCTGTTGATCCAGCCGTAAAAATCAATATCTGGGATGAGTTATATAAGGCCTTAAGAGAAAACTCGGTTTTCCCGATAAGCCTTGATGAGGCTTTTGAAGTCATAAGAGTAATAACTGAAGCAAAAAAAGGCACGCGTTTTGAGCAATAACATGATAGCGCTTTATTTTGCGGGAACGGAGGCTTGTACTGAATGATCACCTACAAGACCAGGAATCGCCTTATTGTACTGGGCGCAGCAGCTATAGTTATTCTGATTGTGTCTGCCGGCATGGGAAAGTCATATAACAGACTGGTAAAAATGCGTGAGGAAGTTAAAAGCGAACTCAGCCAGATCGACAACCAGCTTCAGAGAAGGAGTGATCTGATACCTAACCTGGTTGAAACAGTTAAAAACTATGCGGCGCATGAAACGGCTGTGTTTGAGAGCATAGCTGAGGCAAGGGCAGAACTGGCGGGAGCTTCACAGCTGTCAGATATGGCTGAAGCAAGTGCTGAAGTCTCAAGATCCTTGGGCAGGCTCCTGGCTATTGCAGAAGGGTATCCTGAGCTTGAAGCAAACAGGAATTTTGTGCTTTTGCAGGATGAGCTTGCAGGGACAGAAAACAGGATAGCTGTCGCAAGAAGAGATTATAACAAAGCAGTACAGGAATTCAATACAGCTATAAGGAGCTTCCCTGCGAGTATTTATGCTCCCTTGATGGGCTTCAGGGAAGCTGAATATTTTGAGGTATCGGAGGGAGCGGCGGATAAGCCGGATGTAGGTGCCATATTCGGGGAATGACTGCCGGGGAAATATTGGCGGGGAAAAATGAAGCATATTAAGAGTAAGAGCAGTTTATGAAAAAACATGGTTTGAGAACGCTGAACTGCACAGACAAATCGCAGACCTTTATGACAGGCACAAAGATGAAAGTCTGCCTGAAGACACCTGTGCTTTCCATTGCTCTGGCATTTTACATGTCCATCCTGCTGTTGGTGATTCTTACAGGGGCATTTTCAGTCTCTGTTTCGGCAGAGGCCTTGATACCGGATCCTTTGCCGGGATTCTATGTGAATGATTTTGCCGATGTAATAGATGAGGCTGCAGAACGTTACATCATGCTGGAAGCTGAAAAACTTGAAGAAGCAACAACAGCCCAGGTAGTAGTGGTAACGCTCGATTCACTCGATGGGGAGGCGCTTGAAGAATATTCCACAGAGCTCTTCAGAAAATGGGGGATCGGCAGCAGCAAAGATAATAATGGTGTCCTTATACTGCTTGATAAAGGCGGCAGACAGTCCAGAATAGAGGTCGGGTACGGTCTTGAGGGTGCGTTGCCGGACGGCAGGACCGGGCGTATACAAGACGAATCAATGATACCATTTTTCAGGAATGGTGATTATAGCGGAGGGATACTTGAGGGATTTAAGAGTATAATCCCCATCGTATATACGGAATATGGTTTCAGCAGGCTTGCAGATGGCGCATGGGAAAAGGACGGTCAGACAGTCCCTGCAGCAACTGCCGAGGTAAAGATACCTCTTCCGGGGCAGGCTGAAACCGGCCCATACCCGGTTAACGGTGGTGGGAGCCCTTTCAGTTCAACCCTCATCATTATTATTGCAGTGATTTTCATTATTCTTGATTTCCGTTTTTTCGGAGGGAATATCACACTGACGCTTCTCAGAGTTTTGATCAGTTTCGGCAGATGGGGAGGCGGTGGCAGAAGCGGAGGAGGTTCGATTGGAAGCAGCCGTTCAGGCGGCGGAGGCTTTTCAGGCGGCGGCGGCAGTTCCAGGAGAAGCAGCTTCTTGGGTAGCGGGATAGATAATTCCGGTTTAACCGGAAGGACTTATTCAAGACCATCCGGGAGCAGCAGGATACGGACCGCTGTGGGTAGAACATCATCCGGTAGTACTGGCAGGGTGAGCGGCGGGCATTCCAGAAGCGCCGGCCATTCCGGTGGAGGAGGCAGATCCGGAGGCGGCGGGAGTTCAAGAGGATTTTAGACTTGAAGGAAGCATTGTGTCCGTCAGCCGGGATATAAGGAGTACACTATGGCTTTTGAAATTAAAAAAGTTCCTTATGCGGAACTGGAACAGAGAATGGTAAGATTCAGGGCAAAAATGGATGCTGATAAAACGGACTGGGAGACTGCCTTCATTATAAGCAAAGTCAACCAGTATTATTTTACGGGGACCATGCAGGACGGGATGCTTGTTATCCCAAGAGACGGCGAAGCCACATACTGGGTAAGGCAGAGCTATGAAAGGGCGGTGGCTGAATCTCTGTTCCCTGATATCAGGCCTATGTCGAGATATAAAGATGCTGCTTCTTTCTATCAAAAACACGGCGGATTTCCTGTTAAAGTACATCTTGAAGCTGAATTTGTTACTGAAGGAATGCTTGGCAGACTTAAAAAACATTTTGTTTTTGGACAAACTTATCCCCTTGACAGGCAGATCCTTGAGGTCAGATCAGTGAAAAGCGCATATGAGCTTGATATTCTGATCAGGGCAGGTAAAATACACAGAAAATTGTTTGAAGAAGAATTACCGCTGCTGGCCGTTGAAGGTATGAGCGAAGTTGATTATGGCCTGAAAATATATACTGCTATGGTTAAAAACGGACATCAGGGCATATCAAGGTTTGGAATGACAGATACCGAGATGATCGTGGGGCAGATCGGATTTGGCATCAGCTCCCTTTATCCCGGGTATTTCAACGGACCCGGAGGAGGTTATGGAATGAGTCCGGCAGTTCCTCTGCTTGGAAACCGTGAAACAAAGCTGGCAGAGGGGGACCTGGTATTTGTTGACGCAGCCTTCGGCCTTGATGGTTATCACACAGACAAAACGGTTGTATTTGTATATAAGGGAAAAATGTCGCGTGAGGCTGCCGAGGCACATAAAAAGTGTATTGCAGTACAGGATGAAATAGCCGCCATGCTTTTACCGGGGATGCCGCCTTCGGATATATATAAAAACATAACGGGTATACTTGAACCTTCGTTTATGGTTAATTTTATGGGTTTTGGGAGAAGGTCAGTAAAATTCCTGGGACATGGCACGGGCCTTCTTGTGGATGAATATCCAGTCATTGCCGAAGGTTTTGACGAACCGCTTGAAGAAAACATGGTGATTGCAGTAGAACCGAAAAAAGGCATTGAAGGCGCAGGTATGGTCGGGATAGAAAACACATTTATAGTAACTCCCTGCGGCGGAGTGAAGATCACCTGAATCCAGGCATGATATGCAGAAGATGCGCTGCAACAAAAGAAAGACGGAGATGCCATTTTGAGCGCAAGACACCAGGAGATAAGGCTGAACGGCAGTTTCCCGCTGCGGTTCACAATAGTTGAGGATTTGAAATACCCTCCGCACTGGCATGAGCATTTTGAAGTCATTTATATCATTGACGGCAGTATAAAAGCGGTGATCGGGAATAACTCGTATGAGATGCAAAAAGAAGACATCCTTTTCATAAGCCCGGCATGTGTACATTATTTTGAAGCATTTGGAGCAAAAGGTTCAAAGGTGCTTGTTATAAGGTATTCCAGACTTTTTTTGCAGAATATCTGGATAGACCGTAAGAATGAAGCAAAGTTTTTTGAGTTGTTTGAGCGAAATACCGTATTTCACAGGGCAGGAACATCAGCGGCATATAAACCTGAAAAAAGGATCGAAAATATTATCGATGAATTTAAGTCAAAAAAAGGATTTTACCGCGAGATGGTAAAAGCCGAAATGCTGCTGCTGCTTGCCGGATTGCATATAAATACCGCGTTGATATCTGTCAGGCGCACCGAAGGCGAGAAAAACGTGGCGGACCTTCTCAGGATAAACGGTGTATTTGAATATATCGACAAAAATTATACCGGGAAAATCACTCTTGCGGAAGCGGCAGACAGTGTCAATCTTAGTGCTTATTATTTTGACAGACTGTTTAAAAAAACGACAGGGCTGAGTTTTGGCAAATATTTGACCAGTTACAGGGTCGTTAAGTCGGAGTGGTATCTGGCAAACACAGCCTGCAATGTAACAGAAGCAGCCTTTAAAGCAGGTTTTAACAGTATTCAGACATTTAACAGGGTCTTCATGAAAACGCATGGATGTACGCCCTCTCAATTCAAGGCAAAGCAATAAATGAGTAACAATCAGCAAAATCTGAGATAAACGGGAACGTCTGCTGAAATATAATGAGCAGTAGCAGGATCGAATGTTAACAGGCGCCAGGGTTGGGGCTGGGACATCGCGGATCCTGCATATCATACTGAAGTGAAAGGTGGAAGAAAAAATGGCTAAAAAGGCACTGATCGTTAAAGGCGGATGGGCAGGTCATGAGCCGGACCAGGTGACGGTTATTTTTGACAGGGAGCTTAAATCTCTTGGGTTTGATGTCGAAATATCGACAACTCTCGATTCATTTCTTGATAAAGAAAAAATGAAGGCTCTGGACCTGATAGTACCTGTCTGGACAATGGGAGAGATAACGAAGGAACAGGCGGCAGGCGCTGCCGATGCAGTCAGGGAAGGTACAGGAATGGCCGGATGCCACGGGGGAATGTGCGATGCTTTCAGACAGAACACAACGTGGCAGTTTGTTACCGGAGGGCAGTGGGTTGCACACCCGGGGAATAATGGCATAGAATATGTGGTCAATATAAAGCCGGGATCCAGCCCGATCATTGAAGGGATCAATGATTTCAAAGTTGTAAGCGAACAGTATTACCTTCATATCGACCCTGCGATAAATGTGCTGGCAACTACTCCTTTCCCTGTGGCGCCAGGCCCTTATGATACTAACGGGCATTTGGATATGCCTGTTGCATGGACAAAATTCTGGGGCAAGGGCAGGGTGTTTTACAATTCACTCGGACATCATGCTGATGTTTTTGACATCGAACCTGCGCTGCTGATCATGAAGAGAGGCTTCGCATGGGCAGCCTGTATGAATGATGTAGGCTCGGTACAGCTTTAATGACCCGATTTAAGATCGGTTTCAAATTCAGAGGGGAGAGATGATATGAAAAAAGCGGGAGTAGGAATAGTCGGCTGTGGAAAAATCAGCGGCATATATTTTAAAAACCTTAAACAGTGTTTTGGAGATCTTGTGGAAATTGTCTCATGTGCTGACCTTGTCAGGGAGAGGGCAGAGGCAAAAGCTGCCGAATTCAGCGTACCAAAGGTATATACATTAGAAGATATGCTGAAAGACCCTGATGTTGATATAGTGCTCAACCTGACCATACCCCAGGCTCATGCGGAGATATGTATCGCGGCACTTGAAGCGGGGAAGCATGTTCATGTTGAAAAGCCGCTTGCGGTGACCCGTGCTGACGGGAAAAGGATTTTAGCTGCGGCTGAAAAGAAAAACCTGCTTGTGGGATGCGCTCCGGACACGTTTATGGGAGGCGGGATACAAACCTGCAGGAAGATAATCGCTGACGGCAGGATCGGAGAGCCAGTTGCTGCCGTTGCATTCATGACCTGTCACGGGCATGAGAGCTGGCATCCGGATCCTGAGTTTTACTACAAAAAGGGTGGCGGCCCGATGTTTGACATGGGTCCTTATTACCTTACAGCTCTCGTATCTATGATGGGACCAGTTAAAAAAGCAGGTGGCATGACGAGAATAACCTTCCCGGAGAGGACAATAACCAGCGAACCCAAAAACGGAACGAAGATCAAAGTGGATGTACCGACGCATGTAGCGGGGCTGATGGAATTTGAAAACGGGGCTGTCGGGACAATAATAACGAGCTTTGATGTCTGGGGAGGGGGAGCCAACCTTCCGCGTATTGAAATTTATGGATCGGAAGGGTCAATAAATGTTCCTGATCCCAATACATTCGGCGGAACAGTTAAGGTATGCGGAAAAGGCAAGGAATGGGTCCAGGAACCTCTGACACATGGATTCTCTGAAAACAGCAGGGGAATAGGCGTCGCCGACATGGCGTGTGCAATTGCCAGGGGCAGGAAAAACAGGCCTTCCGGAGAACTGGCCTATCATATCCTGGATATAATGCACGCATTTCATGATGCAGCGGAAAAAGGTGCCGTTGTTGAAGTGGAGAGTTCCTGCGAAAGGCCTAAGCCGCTTCCGGAAGGAATTTTCAAGTCTTATCCCTCTTCTTGACCCGTGCAGGCGCCACATTTAATGGCATATTATGAAAAATGTA